>DATNRC010000522.1:0-20529 GCA_036703705.1 Candidatus Obscuribacterales bacterium | reverse complement strand
TCCGCCGCTTCGTGAAGGCTCGCCGGATGAGGTGGCGGTGGAATTCACATTCGACTTTAACATCTTCGGTGGCTCGCGCCCTGGCTCCTTTTAGCCGTTTCCGCCGCTTCGTGAAGGCTCGCCGGATGAGGTGGCGGTGGAATTCACATTCGACTTTAACATCTTCGGTGGCTCGCGCCCTGGCTCCTTTTAGTAGAGAAGTGCAAATGCTTCTGCGGCGCCCTGTACGCAGACAGGCCGGATGAAAACCGAAAGGAAGCACTGGAGTACCGAAGTTCACCTACTGTGCAAGCGATCCCGTCGCTTTCGCCAGAGCCGACCTCGCGCACCATATTTGACACCGTATTCGTCTTGAGTGGGATTTTCCACAACATGACGAAAGCGCGGCACAGCGCGATTTTTGGATGTGTATATCTCTTGCGTATAGGCGCGAACAAGAAAATTGCCTTGATTTAATGTTGCGTGAAGGGCGCGTTGCAAGGCGCTATTCCAGTGCGGTTGTTAGAAGGGTCTAACCCTTGAGGGGTGAACGTCCCATTGTCCGAAAAGCTCATATCATGTATGCTTGCGATGTTTCCAAGAGGAGACGATTCAGGCGGCGTTGTGTGATCGGGAAATATCAGGCATAATCTAGCCGACGTGCTATCGGACTTATTTCTGATATTGCCTCGGGCAGTTTGAAGTTCTGAAGCGGTTGGCGGAAAAAACCTAGAAGGTGGCAGTTCATGACAATGACAATGTCTAGGCCCGGCCTGGAACTTGGTGTTCGCTATTATGACAATTCGGCGCGCTCCGGCTCCATACTTGGTGGTGACAGAGGTCTGCTCAAAGACTACGGTTTTCGCGAGCGTGCCCGCAGCCATCGTGCCACCATGATTGGAGACACCGGTGAGTATTCCGGGTTGCGCTTTGCTTCTCGCTCGGAAAATTCGGAAGTAAGAGCCTCGAGAAGGCAGACAATGTCCCGGCTGAGAAAAAAGGAGACACGCCTGCACTTCTGGAAGTCAGTATTCAGTTATTTGAATCCGTTTACTCTGGTGAGCGCTGTAGTCAGCCGGCTCAATCCGTTTACTTCGTATCACAGCGCTGCCCGCTGGAGCGTTCGCTGATTACATAAGCCGAGTTTCGACGTCTTGCAGATCGAATCGCACCTGGCGCAGCTCCCAGTACTTTGCATCGGATTTTCTGCAAAGCTCGTTGAGTTGTGCTTGATTGTCTTTCTCTTTATTTCTGCGCAAATCATCGATTCGCCTGAGGAGATCGTCTTGATCTCTCAAAAGAGTCGCTTCGCGTGTCAGCAAACCGCGGCGCTTTTCCATGAGCTGGCTGACGATTCCTGGATCGCTCACCAGTCCGAATGCTGGGGTCTGACATGCATTAAGGGCTATAAGCGAGAGAAATATGCTTGTCAGCGATGTTGCCATTTTGATTCCCTTCAACATGACTACCTGCCTCCTTTCAGGTTGAGGGCAGCATAGCAACGAAGAATGGACTTGTAGAAGAGCCACTTTTATGATTTGATACCAGTCCACTTGGAAGGTGGTCCGATCAGGTATGCCAGGCGGAAGCAAAGCATTAGCGCCACCGCCGGCTCCCCTTTCCGGCATCGATGACGGTTTCAAAGCATTGACATGGGGCTGCAATGAGGATCAGGCGTGGATTTCCCAATAAATATCGATCCGTCTTCTCCAAAGCCGTTGCATCGGCAGATCTATGACGAAATCAGGAAGTCCATTCTCGACGGGCGCATTGTCGCAGGCGAGAAAGTGCCGTCGACCCGTGAGCTGGCGAAGGCACTGAGCGTTTCGCGTGCCACGGTCACATTGAGCTACGATTGCCTTTTGAGCGAGGGTTACTTCAAGGCTGTAGTTGGTTCCGGTACTTTCGTCTCCTCCGAGCTTCCGGAAGATTTGCTGAGACCCAGCCGTGACGGGGAGGGTGCGCTTGCCGGAAGTAATCCATTGTCCTCGGATGTCATGCATTACCATGCGTCGACTGGCACGAAGGCGGGTGCTACAGCGCGCATTACAACAACAGGTGATGCAGGTGGCGCGGCACAACCGAAGCGGAACGACGGAAAAGCCGCCATGCATCAAGCAGGGCATCGTTTGTCCTGGTTTGGAGAATCTCTGAGGGCGAGAGAGTGGCTGCAATTTCCTGAGCAAGAGCCGCCGATTCAATTGATGTTTGGCCGTCCTGATCTGGAAGAGTTTCCCATGCGCACATGGAACCAATTGCTGCTGCATCATGCAAGAAAGCGAAAGTTGGAATTGCTCGACTCTCCGGCCAATGCACGAGGGTATGGTCCGTTGCGCGAGCAGATTGCGGCATATGTCGGGCGCTCACGAGCTGTTCGCTGTGACGCGAGTCAGGTGATCATCGTCAATGGATCGCAACAAGCGATTGACCTGGTGACACGTGTCTTAGTGGATAGAGGCGATCGCGTGCTCATCGAGGAGCCCGGATACATCGGCGCACAGAAAGCGCTGCAGGCTCAAGGAGCAGACATTTTGCCCGTGCCGGTAGATGCGCATGGGCTTGTTGTTGAGTGGCTGAAAAACAAAGAATTATCGCAGCCGCTGCCGCCCAAGCTGATTTATGTCACACCGTCGCATCAGTCGCCAACCGGCTCTGTTCTTTCACTGCCCAGACGTCTCGAGCTCATTAATTGGGCCAGGAAAATGGGCGCTTACATTATCGAGGATGACTACGACAGCGAATATCGCTACACCGGGCGCCCCATCCCCGCGCTTGCTGGATTCGAGCATGCGAATTCAGTCATCTACATCGGCACGTTTTCCAAAGTGCTGCTCCCTGCTCTGCGGCTTGGCTATCTGGTGGTGCCGGACGACCTCGTCGAAGTGTTTACTCGTGCCAAATGGCTTTGTGACAGGCATTCACCGCTTCTCGAGCAACAAGCGTTGTGTGATTTCATTCGTCTCGGTCACCTCGAACGCCACATCAGGCGAATGCGCAGAGTGTATGAGAAAAAACGCCTTCGCGTGGTCGAGAGTCTGCGCTCTCTTCTCGGTAATGCTGTCACCGTATTTGGTGACAATGCCGGAATAAATGTTTTGGTGCGCGTTGCTTCGGCCAAATCGAGTGAGGAGATCGTCGAGCAGGCGCGGCGTCTCGGAGTGGGAGTGGCGAGCACTGCGCCATTCTATCTGGGGAGCGCCCCGGAAGGAGAATTTCTGCTCAATTATGGAGCCTTGAGCGATGAACAGATTGATGAAGGGCTGAAACTATTCTCGCAGGCTGTGCGCGCCTGACACGCGCTTGACGCGCGCCTGACACGCGCTTACGTAATCCAGCGGTCATCAAAATCTGCAACTCGAGCGGTGTCTTGTTTGTGTGCCGAAACCGCGCAAAACATGACCATTCCGGAGAATACCAACAACGTGCTCGCAAACAATAAGACGAGGCGCGCCGCATCCAAACCGGCATAATTCTCCGGGCTCAAATGTGAGGCAACGATTGCCAATGCGATTCCCAACAAAATCGGAACAATTGAAATCTCTTCTTTCATTTGTGCTGGTACCCCACGTCGGCAGCTGCTCAAGCAAACAAGGCTTGATGTAAAGGATCGTATTGAATGGAGAGGACGCGGAAGATCGAGAGCGACAACACCTGGAATTCTATGTAAGGTTCCGTGCCGCTGCTTGTTGGATTCGGAGGTCTTGGAGAGATCTTTGTCAATGCCGAGTATAGTCTTATATTCCAGATTGTCAATAAGACTTATTTTAATGTGTACAACAGTCGTAACCTTCTGTCCGTGCGGTTTTTGGGTGGTAAGGCCGCTGTTGGTTGAGCTCTCTTGCCGGCAGGAATTCTCCGGTTGAGGGTGTGGAAAATACTAATTGCATGCGATAAGCGTTCGTCTATTTCCTAATGGCACCATATCTGGAGGCACAGCCGCTCGCGGCTTGAGCAAAACAGCTGTCGCCCATAGCGCGCGCTGCATCACGATTGTCGCGTCATGCCTCCGACACGCGCTGAGTAGCAAGCCAGCTGTCGCCCATAGCGCGCGATGCGTCATGATTGTCGCGTCATGCCTCCGACGCGCGCTGAGTAGCAAGCCAGCTGTCGCCCATAGCGCGCGATGCGGCATGATTGTCGCGTCATGCCTCCGACGCGCGCCGCGTCAGCAAAACAGCTGTCGCTCCGGCGGAGTTAGAAAGGAAACGGCGAGAACGGCGGTATGGGCGCAGACCAGTATGGTGAAATTGGCGACAGGTACGAGTATGGCGATGCATATCTTCGCGACGAGAAATTCAATGAACCAACATTACCCAGTCGCAGATTGACTCCCATTCCGGCGTTGCCATAACCCCAGTACGGATACGCCGAGTAATGGGGAGCGTAAGTGCGTGCACCCAGGCCCAAGGTACCGTAGCCAGACGCGCCCGGGGCGTACGGATACAACGGGGCATACGGATACAAGCCATAAGGATAAAGCCCAATCGGATAAATGGAGCCATATCCCAGCGGTGAGATGTATGGGCTCCAATAGCCGCCATACCAGGGAAGGGGGGAGACGATGAGCTCATTTGTGTACTCAAGGCGCGACCCTTGTTGTTGGACTGGAGAGCCCTGGTTGAGCAAAGGCACGATTCGCCCGGCTGGATCGACGGATACGCCGAGGTCGGTTAAATCCTTCGTCTTGAGCCTCTTCGGGGGATCGGGCGCCGGCGCAGGCGGGGTCGTTTCCTCCATGAATATCTCGCCGCTTTCATTCCTTATCGAAGCCTGCGCGTTCGCCACTCCAACTGCCAGCGAACTCCATAACAAAACAGCGCAGATTGGCGTGTTTGTCAGCAGGGAATGTGGTTGTTTTTTCATGCTGGAAGAATTGTACCCCCGCCGCATGTACTCATTGTGAACATATTCGCTGGAGGGCGTGCCCTTTAGGAATGCTGTTCTTTCCCTTCCATTGGTCTGATCTGCTGTAGTAAACTTGCGTTGGTCCCTTCCGAGCCAGAGCAACAGTTGCAAGTTCACTCCCCTGTTTGTGTTGTGACACGTGGTAAAAACGAACATCTTTTTTGCCAGTCAAGTGGAACAATGCGAGCCGCGAAAGATTACAGTAATTGTGTGCTCGTCCTTAAGCGAGAACAGCGGAGCTGCTCCCTGGAAAAGCGGGCGGACGTTACTAGAGAGGCAATTGTGGCATGAAAAAGCTCGTAATCCTGTTGCTTTTGAGTCTTGTCGTTTTCTGGGGTTGTGCTCAAAAGGAACCGACCGAGCAGGCTCCTAAGGGTGGCTGGGGTTTTATCGACACTACGGGCAATATGGTCATCCAGCCGCAATTCGAGACGGCAAAGCCTTTCTCGGAAGGAATGGCGGCAGTCGTAACCGGCGGGCGGTGGGGGTTTATCGATAAGACGGGCAAATTTGTCATTCCCGCTCAGTTCGACAATGCTGATTCCTTCGCGCACGGACGAGCCGCGGTCAATGTCAACGGCAAATGGGGATACGTCGACAAGCTCGGGCACATGGTCATCGGCACAGCTTTTGATAACGCCCAGCCTTTTGCGGAGGGCGGATTGGCGGGAGTCAAACAAGGAACGAAGTGGGGTTATGTTGACTTCCGGGGTCAGATGGCCATACCGGCACAGTTTGATAACGTCCAGCCGTTTTCCGAGGACCGCGGCGGCTTTCAATCAATGGGCATGCAAGCGCAAGGATGGGGCTTTGTCGATCCGTCGGGCAAGAGGGTAATTCCAGAAAAGTACGAAAGCGTGAAGCCGTTCAAAAACGGCGTCGCTGAATTCAAGACATTTGACGGGCGTTATGGTCTCATCGACAAAGACGGCATATTTGTCTACAAGGAGCAGACCGAGCTGCCATCTTACTTTTCCGAGGGTCTTGCAATCGTCCCCGGCAAAGGCAAATTGGGCTATGCCGATCAGAAGGGACGTATTGTCATTGAGCCGCAGTACGATCAAGCGGATATGTTTTCTGAAGGCTTAGCCATGGTGCGAAAGGAATTTCGTTATGGCTATATCGACCGCAGCGGAACTGAAGTTGTAAAACCGCAGTATGAGAAAGCAACTCCATTCAAGGAGGACTTCGCCGCCGTGAAGCTCGTCAACGGGCGGTGGGGCTATCTAAATAAAGACGGCAAGCTTGCTATCGAGCCAATCTACGATGAGGCGCTGCCCTTCTCGGAAGGTCTGGCTGCCGTCAAGCAAGAAGCGAAATAAGCACGCTGCGTGCCGTCCATCGTTCGGCTGAACCGCTCATCGTCCGGCTGAACCGCGCGTCGACCGCCATGAGATGCCTAACGGGCAGGTTTCGTGTGTTTGACGGGCTTGGAATTGTCCTTTTACCGGGCATGAGATATCGCGCGTCGACCGCCATCAGGTATCGTGCCTTGACCGCGCATCAGATGCCGCGTAGGGTAGATCTCATGTGCTTGACCGGGCATCAGATACGTGCGTTTGACTGTCCGTGCTGGATGCCAGCCATACATTGCCGCAGCCGATCGGTCGGCCGGCTTTTGCTCCCGGCAGTTGGATCGTGAGAGCCGTGGCTGTATCATATCTCTAATGCATAGGCGTTGGATGTTTAATGGGTGATTAGATGAGGGATTATGTCCTGCTCTATATAAACGGCAAGGAGCACCGAATACGGGGTGCCGAGGCATTCACCCCATTGTCTGATTATCTGCGCTATGAGCTCGGACTTTGCGGCACCAAGGTCGTATGCGCGGAAGGCGATTGCGGTGCCTGCACGGTAATGCTGGGGCGCCTCAACGAAGGCAAAACCGATCTCACGTATATTCCTGTCAACTCTTGCATCCAATTTCTCTATCAACTGGACTGCGCGCATATTGCCTCGATTGAAGGACTGAAGATTGACGAGCAATTGAACAATGTTCAGGAGGCAATGGTTGAATGCCACGGCGCACAGTGCGGATATTGCACACCGGGCTTCATAGTCGCCATGTGCGCAATGTTTGAGAACAAGCAAAAGCTCGCTCTTCCTGATGTGAAAGAGGGACTGACAGGGAATCTCTGTCGCTGCACGGGCTACGAGTCCATTATCAATGCCGCGCTGGCGGTTGATGGTTCGCAATACACGAAATTGAGTCAGCTGCATCCGCCCGCACCCATCGTGCAGGCGTTCGAGAAACATCATCAGGAGCCGGTTTTGATTGAGGGTGACGGACTCAAGTTGTTCATTCCTGTCGATGTGAGGAGCGCGGCCGAGTTCAAATCCAAAAACAGCGACACAATCATCGTCTCCGGCGGCACCGATGTTTGCGTCAACACCAACAAGAAGGGTCTGGAGCCGAAAACCGTAATCAGTTTGGCGAACATGGCCGGGCTGGACGATCTGACAGTCGAGCAAGGCAATTTGCAAGTGGGAGCCAAAGTAACGCTCCGCCGCCTGGAAGACTTCTGCCGCACGCTCATTCCGGAGTTCTATCGAATCCTGTACGTATTCGGCTCGCCGCAAATACGGCATGCAGGCACGCTGGCGGGAAACATCGGCAACGGCTCTCCGATTGCCGATACGCTTCCCTTCCTGTTTGTGATGGATGCGGAGATTGAGGCCGAGGGAGCGCAGGGGGTGCGACGGATCAAAATCAACAACTTCTACAAGGGGTATAAAACACTCGACCTGGGCAAAGACGAGATTATTACGCGCATAATTGTGCCTGTGCCTACCGAAGCCGATGTGCTGAAACTCTACAAAATTTCCAAGCGCGAGCATCTCGATATTTCCACATTTACAGCTGCGATTAGACTGCAAAGGGACAACGGCAGGATTTCTCGCGCCAATATCGCCTATGGTGGCATTGCCGCGGTTGTCGTCCGGATGACCAAAACGGAGGCGTTTCTTGCAGGCAAGCCTTATACCATCGAGACTTTCAGAGAAGGTGGAAAGATTGCCAGAGAAGAGATTACGCCTATCTCCGACGTCCGCGGCTCCGCCGATTTTCGATGGCAGTTGGCGGAAAACATACTGCAGAAGTTTTTCTATGAAACTGCATCTGAGAGGGAATGGGTATGTCATCAGTAGGCAAGAATATTCCTCACGATTCAGCAAGGGGGCACGTCACCGGTGAATCCGTCTATATTGACGACATGCCGTTTGCAAAAAACGAGCTCCTCGTTGATTTTGTGGGCAGCCCGGTAGCTCACGGGCGCATAAGAGGCATTGACTCCTCCGCTGCCGAAAAGATACCGGGGGTGGTGGCATGTTTCACTTACAAAGATCTTGGCGGGATTAACAAATTCGGGCCGATTCTCCAGGATGAAGTGCTGCTGTGTGAAGATCATTCATCCTTTATCGGTGAGCCCATTGTTGTCATCGCCGCGGAAAACCACAAAGCGCTGAAGAAAGCAAAAAAAGCTGTTCGCATCGATATTGAGGAATTGACACCGATTCTTTCCATCGAAGAAGCGAAGGCGAAACAGCAGTTCATTGACAAAACCTATCACATCGAGCGCGGTAACGTGGCGGAAGCGTTTAAGAACGCCAAACATGTGCTAGAAGGAACGGTCTTCATTTCCGGGCAGGATCACTTTTATCTCGAGTCGCAAGCAGCGCTGGTCATTCCCGGAGAGCACAATCAGCTTACGATTCACTCCTCCACCCAGAATCCGAGCGAGGTCCAGCAGGTCGCTGCCAGAGTTCTGGGACTGCAGCAAAATCAGGTTGTTTGCATTACGAAACGCATGGGCGGCGGTTTTGGCGGCAAAGAGTGCCAGGCGACACACCCGGCGGTGATGGCCGGTTTGGTTGCCTTGAAGACAAAGCGCCCCGCCCGCATCATTTACAGCAAAGATGATGACATGAAGTACACGGGTAAACGACACGCATTTCAGAACGATTACAAAGTGGCGTTTGATGATGATGGAACGATTACAGCTTTGAAAGCGCACCTTTACGCGGACGGCGGAGCGGCTAACGATCTTTCGACGGCTGTGCTCGGCCGCGCCCTCACTCACATCGACAACGCATACTTCCTGCCCAATGCTGATATCACGGGCAACATTTGCAAGACGAACTATCCACCGACGACTGCGTTCCGAGGATTCGGCGGTCCGCAGGGCGTGGCGACGATTGAAAATATCATGGAGGAGATTGCCGCCTATCTTAAGAAAGATCCGCTCGAGATCCGCATGCGCAATTGCTATGGCCTTGAAGATCGCAACACCACGCATTACGGTCAAATAGTCAAGCACAATACGTTGCCGCGATTGTTTGCTGAGCTGGTCGAATCATCTCAGTACCACACGCGATATCAGGAGGTGCAAAAGTTCAACGCCCAATCGAAGACACACCTGAAGGGAATCGCGCTCACGCCCGTCAAATTCGGCATTTCGTTCACCACCAAGTTTCTCAATCAAGCGAACGCGCTCGTCAATGTTTATCTCGACGGCACCGTGCAAGTATCGACGGGCGCCACGGAAATGGGACAGGGAGTCAACACCAATATCAAACAACTGGTGGCGGACGAGTTTGACATCGATCCTGACTGGGTCATTATCATGCCCACCTCGACAGAGAAAAACAACAACACATCGGCCACTGCTGCCTCTGCCGCCACTGATCTCAACGGCAGCGCCGCTGTTAATGCCTGCATAAAGATCAAACAAGGCCTCGCAGAATGCGCGTCAAAATATTTCGCATCCAAGGAGATCGGCTTCGGGGCTTACCCAGGACGCATCGTTTTTGAAGGCGGATTCATATTCGACGATCGCAGACCGGAGCAAAGGCTCTCATGGAAAGAGCTGATCGGCATGGCCTATCGCGATCGAGTAAGTCTGGGCGAGCGTGGCTATTACGCCACCAAGGGCATTGATTTCGACTGGAGCAAGGGCCAGGGCACGCCGTTTCTCTATTACACGTGCGGCTGCGCGGTAAGCGAGGTGCTTATCGATCGCTTTACGGGGCAGCTCAAAGTCGAGCGCGTTGACATTTTGATGGACATCGGCAAGTCTGTCAATCCTGGCATAAACCGGGGCCAAGTAATCGGCGGTTTCGTCCAGGGAATGGGTTGGGTAACAACCGAAGAATTGAAATATTCAAGCAAAGGCGAGTTGCTGTCCTATTCTCCTACGACCTACAAGATTCCCAACATTCAAGACATGCCCGATGTTTTCAACGTGAATGTAATTGAGAACGACAAGAACACATTGAATGTGAGAGCCACCAAGGCAGTCGGAGAGCCTCCGCTGCTGCTTGGGCTTTCCGTTTGGTGCGCCGTCAAACATGCGCTTTCGTTCGTTTCCAACGGTGAAGTGCCGAAGCTGAAGCTGCCCGCGACCGGCGAGGAGATTCTCCTGCGCATGAGTCACTATGCGGCGAAAGCGGCCGGGAAAGCTAAGGCGCAACCCGAGGGCAAAGGCAAAGAGCCGGCGCCGGTGTCATAGTGCAGCTTTGAGCCTCTAACTAATGTGTCGCTCGCCGCGGCCTGGTTGTCAACCATGGTCTGATGAGCTTCAGTGGCTTGTTGCCATGCTTTCGATAGATTTCGAAGTCTGCGTCCAAAGTTAAAGCCTGGCTCCCAGTTCGGAGTGTTCTCCGAATTGGGCTCGTGCTACACACTTTGCTGTGGAGATGCGCTATTTAGTGTCTTGCTGCGCTTGCAAGGCGGCGTCTAATTTTGCGCTCTTCTCACTCAATGCGCCGGCTTGCAGCATGTCGTCGAAGCTTGCGCCTTCCTCGAGCATATGGATGTGCAGTTTGGCGTCCAGCAACTCTTTCTCCAGGTCATTCACTCTTTGCTGCAATCGGATGACCTCGTTCTTATTGGTAATGAAACTCCGCACCGCCGGAATCAGGCTCACCACCAGCATGGCAGCAAGAATCCATGGCAAGCTGTGGTACAGGGTCGCGAAAAACATGAAGACAATGAGAAAGAGAAAGGGAATCGCGCATATTCCCAGCACCATCCAGAATGGGCTCGTCAAAGTTAGCCCGGCGATGGCAGCTACTTTCACTGCCTGTCCGTCCGATTTTTCCTTGATGATGATTGTCTCTTTCTCCACCATGCCAAACAATATACCAGTTCTTGGCATCGGCGGACGCTCCTAAGGATCGAAGGTCCCATGGTCTTATCAGCTATCATTCTCTAAGTCGCAAAAGACTTAGAATTGCTGATTTATGTCGCAATAGCGGTAGTTTTCTGCTGTAAACCTATAGCAGTTGCGAAAAGATTTTTGAGATTTAAGTCGCATCGGCAAAGCAAGTTCATGGGGGATTGTGGGCTCACAACTTGATAGACGACTAATTTAAGCGGCACAATGGGCACACCAGCAATACGGTTAATAAGGATAATACGGAAAATAGGGATATAAAGGAAGCGCCCGAGGGAGCTTGCGGCTCCTCTCGAGGCGCTCGGTATGTGCATGTTTTATGGGGTTGTTGATGTGGGCGTCACTACCGGCTTTTCGCCTTTCTGCCAGTCGATTGTGTAGTCGCCCTTGTTTTGTGTGTCGATGGTGGTTGTTCCTCCTTGTCCCCTGGTGTAGTTGGTTGTGCTGTCATAGCCGTAGCTCTGACCCTCGGGGTTTGTGTAGCTCTTACCGCTGTTGCGTGCGCCGGTCTGTGCGTTGTAGACGTGGTTGGAATACCCTGAGGCTGCGCCGCCGTTGGGACCCGTGGCGTTGAATTGTGAGCCTCTGAATGCTCCCACTCCCCTCTTGTATGCGCCTCCACCTGCGGTTTGCAACGTGCCGCCGTTCGGTCCTGCATACGAGCCTGCTCTTGCCGCGATTCCGGCGTTTTGACCGAAAGCGCGAAAGCCGGCGCGTTGCCCATATTGTCCCTGGCTGGCATAACCACCTAAAACGCCGTTGGCGCCCCTGGCGAAGGCTCGGCGTGCCTCAGCCGGTTGCTGGCATGCTATGCCGCCGGCTATCGTGATTAAGAGCGTTGGTACTACCAATGAGGTAGCTTTTTTCATCATTAGTCCTCTCCTTTAAGGTCTATCTCAGAAAGCCGCCAGCCTGGCGGCACGAACGAAAGCCCCCGGCAACAACCTGGTTGATGCGCACAATGGAGCTCTCGACCGTTGACTACGGATACCCCGCTGCCTGGAAAAAGTTTCGAACACTGTTACAGCTCATCTGGTGGACTCTGTGCAAAATGATTCGGTCGGATCAAGGATTCGGAATGAGAGTCACTTAACAATTTCGGCGCCAAGATATTGCAGCCGTTAACAACGACAGCTGCAGACAATATGTTGACGAGCCAACCCTGTTCGACATTCTCAATGCCAAAGGGAATTTGGACCGCTCAACCGTACTCACTTACCTGATAGCTATTCGCTAGTGTAGTCGCGTGCGCGGGATTTGACAGGCGCCGATCTGAAATGATTGATTGAGCATCGGCCATGGTGTGCGAGATGACTTTCCATCCAGACCAACTGCAACTGCGCAGCGAGCGCGCATCGGATGAGTCGACGATTGCATCGTTGTTGGATGCTGCTTTCGACGGCAGACTCGAAAGCGAGTTGGTCTCCCGCATTCGTCAAACTCCCGAATACATCAACGATTTGACTTTAGTGGCTGAAGCGTCAGGCGAAATCGTTGGCTTCAACATGGTGAGTTATGTATATCTCAAACTCAGTGATGGGGAACGCCAGGCAATAGATGCAAATCGCATGCTGGGTGCAGCGGGAAGCGAGCCGGATGATGCGGATCTCCAAGCGAATGATGCCGTTATTAAAGTGCTGTCGCTTGGACCGGTAGCTGTAGCGCCAGCAAGGCAAAAGCAGGGTATCGGAGGACGATTGATGGAAGAATGCATCGAGATTGCAAATCAGCGGAATGAGGCTTTGATTGTTTTGCTTGGTCATGCTGAGTACTTTCCGCGGTTTGGCTTCGAACGAGCATCGGTGCACGGAATTTATCCACCGGTCGCATGGCCTGATGAGTCCTACATGATATTCAAATTGAGAAATTACTCGCCGCAAATGAGAGGAACGATTCTGTATCCTGTTGCCTGGCAGATCGGGGAGGGTGCAGAACAACAGTGACCAGATGTGCGTGGTCTTCCTAATCGCCGGAAAATCAGAGTCATGCCATAGGGTAACCCAACCAAGTGAATGCCGTTCCGGGAGGCACCACTCTGGCTCGATCTGCCGACCACAGGTTAGAAGCCAGGCGGTGCCCACTGGAATTGGGACCACTTTAAGCAAAATGAACGCCGCCTGCGGCGCGGCAAACATGGGCAGGCGCGCCCGGGAGTAAAATTAGAGAATCTGTATTCAATTTCTCGGTATTCCGACCCGGCAAATGTGTGGCTGATTGGTAGCACGGGAGAAATCAACTATGAGCGGTAAGGAAGTCGCCAACAATTCTGCCGAGAGCGACAAACAATCCGAAGTTAAGCAGAAGACCGAAAAAGCGAATGTCGATGTCGTCGACTCGATGAAAGCACGTGTGGAGCTTAGCAAATCAGACGAAGCGCGCACGAAGGTGAAGAAGTTCACCCTGGGGGACGGCAGTTTCCATATTTCAGGCCTGGATACGGACAAAGGCGGCGACGGCAAGAAAGGCGATGCTCAGAAAGCAGAGCGCGCGCCGAAAGACAAAGCTACGCCAAACTTGGATGCAGGCGGCAGGGTCAAAGATGACGGATTTACTCCGCCTGCCAATCCAGACGCCAAGATGAAAATTGGCGACGTTGAAGTTCCGGTCGGCGAGATTCGCCATGACGGCTTCACCCTTCCAGACAATCCCGACGCCATAATCAAGATAGGTGATACGGAAATACCGATCAGTGCAATAAAAGACGATGGTTTCACTATTCCCGTTGATGATGAAGGCAAGGCGAGAATCGACGACATAGACTTTCCGAGAGGCACGACAGATGACGGTTCCACTGAGGATCGTGATGCGAAGATCAAAATCGGCGACGCCGAAGTGCCAATCGGCGCCATAAGGGACGATGGTTTCACGCTTCCAGCCGACACGGACGCAACTGTAAAGATTGGCGATGTCGAAATTCCGATCAAGGATATTAAGGACAAGGGCTCCAATCTCGATGACAAGCGTGACTACCAGTTTGCTCCCGGCGATCTCAAGCAGGATGTCGATGAAAGTGAGCACCCTGAAGGCTCTCCCAGGATTGAGAGGGACGGCGACAGGGTGAAGAAAATCACCTATCCGAACGGAAACACCACTGAGATCGAATATGACGAAAAGGGTGGACTCAAAAGGATCATTTACACGACCGACGAAAATGTGGAAACGTGGCAAAAGGCTAACGGCGCCTGGAAGCGATACGACAAGGATCACAAAGAAATCCCGCTGGACGCGAAAGAAAAAGGGCTCGATTTCGAAGTAGCACCGAACGGTGATGTCATCGCCACTATGCGTGATGGCTCCACCATCAAGCAGAACACTGACGGCTCAGCGGTCGAAGCGCATAAGATTAACGGGAAAGATTGCGTCACGAAAGTAAGGTATCCTGACGGGACGTATTCTGAATACGAATATGATGAGAAGGGTCGTTTGACGAAGGCGAGCACCGCGGATGGTTCGCTGGAAAGACAGAAGGATGGCTCCTGGAAGCACTATGATGCTGACCACAACGAAATCAAGGAACCGCCAGGCGACCTGGTGGATGTGAAGGATGTTGTCGTGTCGCCCGAGGGTGACACCACTCTCGTCGACAGCAATGGTCGCATGCGAAGGCAAAACCATGACGGCTCCAAGGTTGAGACTGAAAATCACGACGGCAAGCAGAACGTTACCAAGGTAGTGCATCCTGACGGCTCAACAGAAGATTTGGTGTATGACGTCAATGGTGAGTTGGAGGAATGGACCTCTTCGAATCCCAGAGAGACGATGAAGCGGCGTGAAGACGGGAAGTGGAGCGTCCTCGATGAGAACGGCAAAGAGACTGACGTCATCGATGTTGCTGATATAAAGGCCAAACCGAACGGAGACGTTACATACACGACCAAAGACGGCTATACCGAGACGTGGAGAGCGGATGGAACAATCCATACGAAAGAGGGTCGGACGGAAATTGAGTACAACCGCGACCACGAAGCAACGGAAATCAAGCATCCAAACGGAACGAGGACAACCATCGACTATGATGGCAACGAACCGGCCAAGCCGTCGGTGATAACGCGGCCGGACGGCGTACAGTGGCGACGCGAGGGAGATGGCTGGTACGAGTACAAGCACGGCAAACCGACTGGTGACACCGTCAAGGGAGACTTTGAAGTTCAGGACGATGGCGATATCGTGATGACGAACGGCAAAGGAAAGAGACTCGAGAAGTGGACGCCGGACGGTGGCAAAGTTGAATATCCTGAGGACAAACCGATCGTCACCAGGGATGGTGCCGGCAAGGTAGCTGAAGAAGTCTACAAGTCGAAAACAGACGGCGTTGCTGATACTGAGTATAAATACAAAGACGACAAGCTCGTTGAAGCCAGCACTGCCGACGGCAGGAGCTGGAAGAAAACCGGCGAAGGCAGATGGCAGCAGTACAATGACGGTGAGCCGGTTGGAAAGCCGCAAAACATTGATTTGAAAGTGGCAAAAAATGGTGATCTTGTCGTCAGCAAGAATGGTGAGCCGATCGCTATCCAACACAAAGATGGCTCACAGACTGAGTTCAAGTGGAATGGCGAGCGGGAAACCAAAGACAAGGATGGACGCGTGACAGAAGTCATTCGCTCGGACGGCTCCTACACGCGTACAAACAAAGACGGGGAAACTATAACCCGCGATGCGCAACACAGATTCGTCAAGGCGACGAATGAAGACGGCGACGTAACCAGGCAAGTGGATTACGACAAGGGCGGCAATCCCTCGAAGATTGTCACGGAAGATGGAACCTTCGAGAAGAACGCTGATGGCGCATGGGTCGGCAATAAGGGCAAACCTCTAGTCAATGGACACGACGGGCCGATTACAGGAGATCTGGAAGTGGGGCGCGACGGATCCATCACTGTTACCGACCGCTCTTATGTCAAGCACACGAGCAAGGTCGATGGAACAGTCATTCACGAGCGGCCTGACAATACTAGCGTCACCGAGTCCCCCACTGCAGACGGCGCCACGCTGGTAAGAGAAGTAAGAGATGCGCAGGGGAACACTAAGAGCATCAAGTACGACAAGGACAGGAATGTAGTGGAAATCTACTCTCACAAAGAGGGTGAAGAACCGAAAGTTTTGTTGGGCAAAAATGACGACGGAAAAGTCGTGGTTGCCAAGCCGGGAACGGACGAGTGGTTTGAGGTAAAAGAGACTCAGGTCACCGATGAAGGATACATTTACGTCACCACGACCGACGGCCAATCCATCATGATGACTCCATACGGCAAAGTCATGGAGATGTGAGGAAATCAATGTCAACTACGACCCGAGCCTGTCGTTCTCTCTGTAAAAATGATGGTCAGCGGTGTAAGATATCCGCGCTCTTGAACTCTGGGCAACATGATGGTTGCTCACCCGAGGCGCGGATTGCATCTTCCGGTGGTGGTTTAAGGGCCGTTGAATTATTGAGGGGCTCATCAGCATTGCCCTTCTCTTCCGCGCTCTTTTGCTTTTGCTTCCCAGACGCGGAACGCTTGGACTCAGCGTCATCGCTGCTCGCTTCTCGGCTGTTTTCGACAGGCTTCAGTTTTTTGAGCTCTGCATCTAATGTCCAGGTAGACTCTCCAATTCGTTGCAGGAAATCTTTGTAAGCAAGGAGCGAAGAAAACAATTCGCGGCTGTCATCGCCGAATGACTCTTTCAAAATACAGATCGACAGCTGATGCCATCTTTTTGCTCGGTCCCTTGACTCATGAGTGCCTTCCCGCTCGATAGAGTTTGCCAACTGCGTCAGGGAGAATGCGACTGATTTAGGGTCCGTGCCTGTGGTGAGAAAGTAATGAAGCTTCTCCTTTGCTTCTGCGATTGCCTCCAATTGTTGGGCCTTCCTTCGCGTTTTGTCTGCTTCCGCCGTCTCGCCTGCGGCCGTCAGCGCGTCTGCCGTAGACTTCAGAGAACGGCAAAGGTCCTTGCCGAAGTTCGTGCCCACTGCTTCCCATATGGTGGAGGCCTCCTGATAGTATTTCTTTGCTTGTTGGGGATTTGAGATGAAAGTCTCCAAATGCCTCATATGCTTGCCCTACAGCTCTTGAAGGCACCCCAAAATGGGTTATTGCCAGCCGCAACTGCTCGTTAAGATCGGCAAGCCGGTTAGCGACGATTTCGGATTTGGGAAGCTGATCGGAACCCGCACCGCGCTTCTCCTCGTCGTCATTCTCTGTTGACCTGTCAATTTCGGGCTTGGAACTGCCGTTCCGCTCTTTGCGATCCTGGTCCGCCACCGGATTTGGTGCGACAGGCTGTTGCCTATCCTGCGCTCTGACGACTGAGTGCGGCGCATAAGCATCATAAAAAAGCTTGAGGGTCGGAAGTGCCGCTTCAGCGGGCTGCAAGCTCTCTAAGTTCAACAGACCGGCTCCTTTGGGAAGATTAATAGATAGTACGTTAACATCGCAGCGTGTCAGTCCCCAGCGACCAGTGTCATCGTTTCAGCATGACTTTAGTAACACTTTGCTCCAGCCGACTTCCTTCTATCTGTCGAATCCGCTTGCCAAAGAGGAAGTTATCCCTTGATCATGATCCCGGTCTTGGACTTGTTTTTAGATCTGATTTGCGAGGACTCCGGCATGAAAGCAGGCGAATTCTTCATAGGCGAGACGCTGACTCGATCTTGAAGTGCGAAGCAAAGCGTGACAGCTTACAGCTTCTGGGCCAAGTACTCGGTTGAGCGCTGCTTCCCATCATAATTGCCATTGCTGCGGAATTTGCCTTCTCCAGGGTTATAGGCTAAAACAAGGGCCCGGTCTCATTGTGGTTTTTCCTCCTGACCCTTTTGAGGCTGCTAACTCTGCTTGCGCGGACTGTGACAAGGCTGCAAGCGTTAAAGAAGCAGTTGTTGGATCGCCTTCAGCCAGCCAAGAGGCAGAGTCTCGGGAGAGCGCCCGACTGACCGATTGAATGTTGTTACGTACGGGGTTTTACGGCATTATTGGCGACACGGTTCGCGCTGCAAAGTGACGAAAGTCATGAAAGGGATATGCGAGCTATCTTAAGAGTGCGCGATTCTTACGGACAGATTGGGGGCACAACAGATTGCGAGTGCCAGCATTTGAATTGACGATGCATAGTGATGTATGACCGACCGCAGTGCCAAACATCCCATTCTCGCTTCTTTCGTCTACGCCCTGAGTGTGGCTGCCGTTTTGTCGAGTTGCTCACTGGCGGGCAGCCAGATGCATCGCGCAAGCCAGACTAGACCTCCCGATGAGCTCCTTATTGAGGCAATGAGTTACAAAGGGGCTGGGCGAATCGAGCTCAGTCGCAAGACGCTGATGGAAGTGATCGCGCGGGACAGATCTGGGAATGCAGGCGCCCTAGCCAGGCGGTTTCTCCGCTCGCAACTGCCAAAAAAACCAATTCCCCTGGAGGCTGAGCAGCGAAACATCATTGGCTTCAATCAGGCGGGGAGTGGGGATTTGAACACAGCAAGGACCACCTTCACGAACTTAATTCGCGACTTTCCTGAATTTGAGTGGCCCTATGCAAACCTCGCCCTTGTGAGCTTGAAAGAAAACAAGCTTGATGAGGCCGAGCAATTGCTCGCGAAAGCTGTCGCCATCAATCAAGACTATGCAAATGGGTGGTCGCATCTTGCCCGCGTGAAGCACTTGAAAGGCGACCTCAAAGGCGAGCAAGAGTGTTTGAGGCGAAAGGAAGCCATAGACAAGCAATAAGAGATTCCGATGGCACCACGTCTTTACGGTGCGGCAGTGTAAAATTAAGTTTGAAGATTGAGGCAAAGCCTGCTTGGCATTGGGTCTGACCAGGGCGGAAGACAGAATTGAATCCGGAACGGTCGCGTCCTGGGTCCGGAACATCGAGCTTGCAGGAATAAGCCTCATATTCGTATGCCAAGCTTTGGCGTTGCATTTGATCGAGCGTCAGGCGGAGCCTCCGTTTCCTTCCTGGTCCATCGCTTTTCTCCTCCTCTTGGCTTGCGCGTCCTTTGTTCCGACAGCTCGTCTCAGTCAGCCGCTGCGTTTGCTCCTTGTCACTGTTGAGTTGGTCCTGCTGTCAGCGGCAGCCGCAACCGGAGTGCCGCGGCTGTTTATGGTTCTATATCTGGTGCTGGTTGCGCGCGCTGCAATCATGCTGGAGAAACGATTCCTTGTGCCTGCCATTGTCATCGCTGTAGGCTGCCACTTGCTCGCCAAGATTGCTCATTATGGCCTTACACAACCCTGGTTTTTCGCCCTCAGCCTTCAGCAACAAGTGATCCATGTCCTTGTTTTCGGACGCCTGATAAACTTCGTGCTCGGCCTGGTCGTAGTTGTTGTGTGCGTTTCTGTTTTGCTCAGTGAGCGGGAGGCGAGAATTCGCCGCGAGCAGCTTAATGCTGAGGTAGAGGAACTGTCGCGCAAATTGGAGAGGTCGAGAATAGCAAGGGAAATTCACGATTCGGTAGGACACACTCTCACTTCGCTCAACATGCAGTTGGACTACTTACAGAGAGTGTTTACAAAAGCACCTGAGAAAGTGGAGGCAACGCTTTCTGAAGTGCGTGCTCTCGCGCAAGCTGCAAGGCGCGAATTGCAAACCTCCATCAGCGCGTCGGATGAATTGCTCATTGATCTGAATGCTGCTGTTGAGGCGTTAGCTGAGGATTACCGGCAGCAGAAGCTCTTTGAGCTGGAGATCGATCTCACGGTGCCGGCATTATCAAAAGAGGCTCGGCACGAGCTTTTCAGCATCATCAAGGAGTCATTGAACAACGCCAAAAAGTACTCCCAAGCATCGCATGTGCGCGTGCGTATGAGTCATGACGGCGAGGATTTGTTGCTGGCAATCGAAGACGATGGCCAAGGCTTCAATTGCCGCGAAGTTAAGAACACAAGCTTTGGTTTAGGAGGTATGAGAGAAAGGGCAAGGGCCATAGGCGGAGAGTTGACAATCGACACTTCGCCAGGCTTGGGAACGCGGATAAACGTTCGTGTTCCCTCAGTGGCTGCCGGAAGCGGTGGTCGATTAGAAGTGGACAATCTCAATGATTGATCGAAATACCGTTGAAAGTTACTGGTCATCCCGATTGCGGCTGCTGGAACAGGCCGTGATCGCCTGGCTTATTGTGTCCCAGATTGTCGTCTTTGTCATGGAGCAGGGCAGTCTGTCTCTTTCGCATGTGGTAACTTCCATAGTCCTGCTCCTGATTTCGCTTCAGTTGGCTCTCAGCTTCAGGCTTTTCTTCAACGAGCGGCTCAGGTGGTCGATCCTTTTCCTGGAGCTGTGCGCGCTCATTGGCGCATCGCTCACCGGGGTGGTTGCCGGATTTGAGCTTGTATGGCTCTTGACGTTGGCGCGAGCGGGTTTTGTGCTGCCGAAAAGACTCTTCTTGTTCCTTTCTGCACTGTCGGTGGTGGCGTACCTGGCGGTCAACCATTTCAACCCGCAACTTGTGGTGCAGTCTTCCCAGGGCTATGTGCAGAGCGACAGTCTTTACGGCTTGTTT
>DATNRC010000521.1:0-4270 GCA_036703705.1 Candidatus Obscuribacterales bacterium | reverse complement strand
TGCGCCTTTTTGTGGCGCTGGCTGGTCAAGCCCGTAATTTCAAGCACATCTTCTTTGCGCCTCGTTCTGCGCTTGAGGTCGAGCCCATAAAGCGCTGCGTAAAATGAGATGTTCTGATCCACGGTCAGATTTTTGTACAAGCTAAATTGCTGCGACATGTAGCCAATGCTGTGCCGCACCTGCTCGGGCTCTTTGATTATGTCGAAACCGTTGACGGTCGCTGTGCCGCTCGTCGGTTTCAACAGTCCGCATAGCATTTTTATGGTTGTGGTTTTGCCGGAGCCGTTCGGTCCGAGAAAACCGAATATCTCCCCTCTTTCTACGGAGAATGACAGCTCATTCACGGCTATCTGCTGCCCGAACTTCTTTGTCAGTTTTTCAAGGACTATGGCGGGGGGCATTTTCCTTTCTCGCTAATTTGAAGAACGGACCTTCTACGGGCGGCAGCGTGACTTCTGCGTTCATGCCGCCGCGCAAGAGTTTGTCTTTGTTGTCAATCTTGATTTTTAGGCCGAAAACCTGGGCGGAGCGTTCCTCGGCGGTTTGCACATTGCGCGGCGTGAATTCGGCAACACCGGGAATTTGTACGATTTTCCCTACAAATTCACGGGTCGGAAAGGCATCCGCTCTGACGGCTACCATCTGACCGACATGTACTCTTCCAAGCTCGCGCTCAGGCAAGTACACTCGCGTCCACATGTCGTCGAGCCGCGTTAGGGTGGCAATCGATTTGTTGGGGGCGATGACCTGCCCGGCATGCAGATCCATTACGGATACTTCGGCGTCAGCAGGCGAGTACACAAAACGGTCCTTCAACTGAGCGTCGAGCTCTTGAAGGGAGGCTTGCATTTGCGCGAGTTTTGCCTCTGCTCTGGCAATTTGCTCTTTGCGCGTACCTTCCTCCAGAAGGCGCAAAGAAGCCCTGGCTGCCCGATATTTTTGCTGGGCCATCTTAATTTCTTCCGGCCTCATGCCGCGAGTGAGCATCTTTTCCTGTTCCGTCGCTGCTTTCAATCGCTGCCTGGCAGCATCAATTTCCTCTTTGCGCGGGCCGGACTGCATTTTTCGATAAGATTCGACAGCCATTTCATATGCTTCTCTGGCCGCATCGCCTTTTATCTTGAGCTCATCAGCTTCGCGACTGGATACGGCGCCCTGGGAAGCCAGACCGCTGTAGCGCTTGAATTCATGCTCCGCCCAGTCCATCTGGATTTTGGCTTGCTCCATGGCGTCGCGAGCAGTTGCTATCTCCTCGGCCCGATAGCCCCTCTCGAGAAGATTTAGTTGCTCCTGCGCCTCAATCCGTTGTGCTCTGGCTTTTTCAATCTCCTCTTGCCGATAACCACGTTTGAGCATTTCCCAATTGGCTTGCGCCTGATTGGCCTCTGCCCGCGCTTTCTCAATCTCGCTATAGCGCGGGCCGGCTTTAAGCTCGGCAAGATAGGCTTCCGATTCCTTTATATGGGCGAGGTACTGCATCCTTCTCGCCTCCAGCTCAGGCACCTCGAATTCAACCAGCCGCTGTCCCTTGCTCACGGTCTGCCCTTCTTCCGCCAGCACAGCCGCTATCCGGCCGCCAACTTTGGAGGCGACCAGAATTTCCTTTGCCTGAATGGTGCCGGTGACTTTTATCGGGCGATAGCTTATATCGAATAGGTGCTCCCACACATACCAGCCGATAAGCCCGATCACGATGAGTCCGCCAACAATCCAAATTGGTCTTCTGGCGATCTTGTGATTTTGTGGGGTTTCCATGCTCAGTGCCTTGATGGCGGGCTCGAAGGGATGGTTTTTTGCCTCTCCTATTAGTCCATACCCTAAAGCCTCCCGCGAGTTGTGCTTGTACGCCATTATAGTCCTCGCCAACCTTCTCAGAGCGCACCTGCTTCGTTCCGTTGCCGGTGGCACTTCGGGGCCGGACTTTCGCCCCCATCCATTTCGAGTTCGGACTCATCCGTTTCGATGCTGGATCTATGTTCCAGTCCGTGTCGAGGGCGGACTTATGTTCTGTTTCGAGGTCTGCCAATCCGTTTACAGTCTGGTACCTCTCTTCCTTAAATTCATCGGGGCAATTGAACTTTTTTCTACGGATTACGTATTAAGAGTAGAAGCCCTGCCTGCTAGGCATCGATTTATGGGGAGATGAATCGCTCATCCGGCAGGCAGGTTGGCTTCTGAGCGCTGATGGACGCAAGCAATGATAGAGGTAAGACAGCCTGCCGTCACCGAATGAGGGGCAATACTTTCGAGGTCATATAATTCACAGGTGTCATCTCCCTTTGCTCAGATCGCTTTCTGTATCTACACCGTAACTGGTGTCAGGTCCGACGCGATTTGGTGGCGACGGCGGTGACTGCAATACCATAAATCAAAGTGGCTGTAAGCAATTTAAATGCCAGGGGGAGAGAACGTGAAAGGCGGGCGGCCGTGTTCAGCGAGCGGCGGATCACTTGGGGAGGTAGTCCCTTCTAGCGTTAATGAACGAGAAGCAGGCAAACGTTTCTGACAACCAAGTAGAGAAGAGGAAGTGTCATCGACAACATAGCACAAATCGTTGTTCGCACAAGACCAACATGACTATTCCGGAGCGCATCGAGAATCTGAGCTTTCCGACTATCTGAAGATTTTGACCCGAGCTAAACGCTTAGTACTTCCTCTTGCGTATCTGTGAGTGCCACCATTCGAGGATTAAGTGAAGACACTTCCCGACATGCACGAATGGAAGAGATGGTGGAACACGCCGGAAGGTCGTCTCATTCTTGATGACCGGATACTTGCCTTGAGGAGATCTTTTTCCAGGAGCTCTCAGCGCTTTTACACAGTGAATCGAAGTGTTTGAACGTGAACGGCATCAGGCGGGCAGCGCCGCACACATGACGCAGAAGAGGCCGAATACTTCAATGCCGCAATGTTGTCCTTTCACAAAGAGGTAAACGGAAAAGCAGTAAACCCCGCATTTATAAACGAAACGCGCAAAAAACTCAAATTGGATCAACGAGAGGCCGGCGAAATCTTTGGTGGTGGACCCAACGCATTCTCAAGGTACGAAAGCGGAAAAACAAGGCCTCCACTGGCTTTGGTGCAGCTATTCAAACTGCTGAGCAAACATCCGGAGCTAATCGACGAGTTAAGGCAGAAGCAACCAAAGCCGGCAGCCGCACAGATCGCCAAAAGCCGTTTAACCCGAAGAAGGACTGTGTCGGCCCAGGGAAGCGATTGATTCCCTTCAACTGCGCGCCCGAGCCGTCCGCTTGATTTTTAGTGCACGATCGGCCGCCATCCGCGCTCCTTCGACTGCTGATTCAATACAGGGGAGTCCTCTAAAGCTGGAGTGAGCGAGGCTGTATGAGTCTGTTTGAGCGGAAATAATCTTCGACATGCGCGCGTAATATCCGGGGTTCGTTACCGCCATCGCGTGCCCCCAGCGCGAAAGCACCACCGAACCAATCGCGGGCTCGATGTCTTTAAACAGAGCGACAAGCTGGGAGGCAAGCGTTCGTGCAAGCTTTTCTCGGTTGCCCTCAAGAAGGACGGACCGGCCCTCGCTGCCTGGTGCATATGGTTGATAAACGGTAAGGACAGAGCCCATTGTCGGCTTGTATTGTCCGGAGCGCATGTACGGAGTTTCGGCAATTGTAATGTCTGCAAAGCTGAAAGGTGGAGCACAAAAGTTATCGTAGCTGCCGGAAAAGACTTTCTTCTTCAATAAGAAATTCGCCACAAGATAGCTGCCGTAGCGGAATGTGAAGAATTGCGCCTTGTCGGCCGGCTTCATGTTGAACATGATTCTTCCAGCTACCAGCGCCGGTACAGCCATGATGACGTGTCTGCATCGCACTCGATGAAGGACACCATCCCTGGTGCCAAACACGACGGTGGCGCCGCTGTCGGATAGGGTGACCGACCAGACGAAGGCTTTGCCAAGCATTCTTTGTTGTTTGTCCTGTGAGAGATTTTGAACTAGCGCCCTCGCAAACGACGGATTTGCTCCCGGCAAGACATAACTCGGTACGATTAGATCTTCTAAAATAGAGGAGCCGGCAAGAGCGGAGAGCCCTTCTGAACCTGCGCATGATGCTGATTTCAGAAAGGCATCCATAAGCGCTACAAAAGATGGATGATACTTCTTTAGGTAATTGGACAAAGGAGTTTTGTCCAGGCTGAGCAACTCCTCATCGGTGAGCGGAATCGTCGGATTTTTGCCCTTTAGTGTTTTCCAGAGAGGCCTGAACTCTGTTGTCAGGCGCTTGAATTCACGGTAGGCGACATT
>DATNRC010000520.1:0-7040 GCA_036703705.1 Candidatus Obscuribacterales bacterium | reverse complement strand
AAGGAGAAGAAGCCGCCCAAGCCGGTAGTGGAACTGTCGATTCCGGTTGTGGGAGAAACAGCAGCCGGCGAGGAGGACAAAGGAGAGACCGCCCCTTCCCCCGCTCCGCCCGGCGAACAGCTCCCAGCGGGAAATGGACTTCAAACAACGATTGCCGCGGGAAATGCTGCCGACAGACCTCAGGCTGTCGACACTAATGCTCCTCCCGCAGGACAGATTGACAGTCGCGAGCTGCAATCTAAGAGCCTGTCGCGCCTTGACCTTCTGGTAGCGGGCAAAGACAGGGCTCGTGAGCCGTCACCTCTGCAAAATGTGTGGGCGGAATCTGCGGAGATTTCCAGCCCGGAGACCGACTACCAGAAAATGCAAGCGCAATGGCAGATTCCATTCAGCCCCCAAGAGGCCCAACAAAACCTGCCCGGGGTGGCAGAGCAACAGTCATGGCAAGAAGAGCCGACTTTTGGCGCAATTGAAAATGCGCAGGAGCCCGCGAGCGCATTAGCGGAATCAACGGATGAGGGCGCCAAAGACAGACAGCAGATGTTTATGGCCCAGTGGCAAGTGGCGCTCACTCCAGGCGGTGCAGAAACTGCTGCCGGACCATCCCAGAGCACAAGACAGTCCCAATCGGAAACCCTTCCGCCCGGTGCTATTTCCAAGCCGGATGCGGGCGGCAAGCCGTCTGACAAACAGGGCAAGTATCGCGCTCCGCAGGTGATTGCCTTGTTCAATGAGCCGGTATCGCCAGAAGATGGCGGAGAGACGCCGGTCGGGGAGACGCCAGGCGACAATGTTCCGTACGTTCAGGATGCAGGCAGCGGAGCCTATGAGGATGATGAACAGTCAGCGACGCTGGTCATCCCTACTCCTCAAAGGAGCCAACCAGCGCCTGGCGGCGACTCATCGATCATTCCGCCTTTTCCTTTCCATCAGCTCTTGGAGGACGAGCAGGAAGAGACGCTCGTCATCGATCAGGCTGCTCACCAGTCCGCACAAATTGCCGCTTTCGGTGCTGCCAACGTGCAATCATTGGCAGGCGGCGATGACGATCAAGCGGAAACCCTTGTGATTTCAACCTCTGCGCCCGCCCCTTCAATGGACGTCATATTGGGCATCAGCCCGCAAAGAGCGCCAGCTTTTCCTGGACCCTACGATGCGCCTGCTCCGGGACAAGCGTCAGAGGACGCTGTAGGTGGTTTTGTTTTCTCGCCGACTCCGCTTGCCGGAAGGCCGAAAACCGCCCCGCCGCCGCCGCCAGAGGCGATGTTGCCGGCAAGCGAGGAAGAAGCTCCGCCCATCGCGCCAGAAGCAGAGCCGGCGCCCCCGCCGGAAACGCCGGATTTCAGCGCCACAATCCCGCCCGCAAGCGATATATCGCCGACGCAGGTCGGGGAAGCCACCTTCCATAAGCTCGTGGCAAAACGGCAGGAGAAGGCTGAGAAAGAGGCAGTTGCCGAGGAGCCCCCATCCAAGCCGCCAATTACCGCCAAAAAGCTCAAATCGGCAACTCCGCGCGGGGATTTGCAGTTGGTTCTTAACGCTGCCCAAAGCGAATTCGACGCTGCCAACTTCGATCAGGCGGTGACGCTGTTCAAACAAGGATACGAATTGCTCTCGTCGTGGGGGGAAGGGGAGACGCAAGAAGCGGCCAATTGCTTACTCAACCTCGGCGCCACTTACGTTGCGCTCGAGCATTATGGGCGAGCCGTCTCTGAATACAGCCGCCTCTCCATCTTGCTGGAGAAAAATCTCGGACCTGGTCATTGGGAGTCAATCGCCAATCTGTACAGGCTGGCAATTACCTGCGAGAAAGCAGGCAGAGCCAGCGAGGCACGGACACTTCTTGAAAGAGCGACAACGCTTGCCGAAAAGTATCTTTCAGGACAGGACGACCTGCGCAAGCGCATCCAGAAAGCCTATGCGGAGTTCGTAAAGACGGAGGAGCGCTCGTTAAAAGGAGCAATGGAGGCTGCTGACACGATTACTCCTCTGCAAGCGCTTTCTGCCAGCGACGAGGTGCGCAGAGGCGCCATCCATAAGTTCATCCAAAGCCTCAAGACCAAAGGTCTTTTGAGTTGGATAATTTGCTCGGCACTGATTTTTGTCGCTGGTCTTGTAGCCCTGCCAGGACTCCTTAACGCGCTGAAGCCGGTCAGCGTCGAGCAATCACCAGTCGCCATGCCTCAAAGCCTGGTCGGTCAGACATTCACAACCGGCGACGGTCAGGGGTGCTTCAAGCTCGACAGCTCCGATCGCTTGGAAGTAACAGTTGACGGCAAGACTTTGAGAATGCGCTCAGTGTCCCTCAATAACGACTGGTCTGATATACCCAGCATGTTCCAGTATGCGTTGGTGAAGAAGACATACTGGTTCGACAAAACGCAGAAAGGAATCGTCGGCGAAGAAGGAACAACGTATTATCTGCCGGACTCGTACGAAATTCGAACCATCGAAGAGATGCGAAAAATAGGCAAGTACGTGCAAAGCTATTACGAACGCAAGCACTCTTATCCGCGCAACAAGAGGGAGTGGTCCCGCGATCCGGCGGTGACTTACATCAACCCTGTTAAGGGGCGCGCGGACAGGGCTGTTCTTGAAGTCTTCTCGAAATTCGCGAAATTGGAAGAGATTTTTGGCGGCGCACGAAACTTCGATGAAACAACCAAGTACTTGCTCAAGGGCGGTTTGTGGCTCGATGAGGTCGCGCTGACGCCATGCGCGATCAATTGCCTTTCGCGGCATTTGGACGAAAAGGTACGCGATGAGTTTGTAGCCGGGTACTTCTTCATGCATGCCGCCGATCGTGACGGTAAGCTGATTAGCGCGCGCGACCCGGGAACAGTATGCTTCCTGGCTTTCGATCACGGAGAAAACCGCGGCAATATTTCGCTGGAGGAGCCGCCAAGCAATGCTGCCAATGCGTCAAGCGAGTCGGATGCCGTTGCATTTATCACCAACGGTTCGCAGATGATCGCCGGATTCTTCCCCATCAGATATTCGGTGATGATTATCCTTGGCATATTGTCGGCGCTGTCGCTCACCGGCTGGGTAGTATTTGACGCGCGCAGCCGTATCGCCAATCCGAAACAGCTGCCCAAGCTGTTCGAGCTGTTGTCGGTGTCCTTTGTTGTGCTGCTTGTGATCTGGGCGATCTGGCAAGCCATTCCGTAACGGGCGGTGATGAGGGCGATCTGGCAAGCCATTCCGTAACGGGCAGCGATGCGGCGATCCGGCAAGCCATTCCGTAACGGGCGGTGATGGGGCCCGGGTGCCCGATCGTTGTGCAAATTTCCGCGTTCATGAACATTCCATAAAAGATGTCAAGAAGCGGGGCATTTCATGGAATGCTACAAGCAAACGCAAAACCAAATTCAATGACCAAACGCAAATAACCGAGTGCGACCACCAAATGGAAACAACCGAACGCGAATGACCGCATACAGTGAACGAATTAGAAAACACAAACTGCAAGCAAACGCAAATAACCAAATGCAATGACCGAGTGCAAGCGATCGAGTGTAAATGTCGAACTTCTGACACGCCTTCACCGGCTGAGATTGCACGAGGGGACAACGGGTAGCGACGACCAAAGTTCAGCAGAAGTCGATCGTTATCGATTCACATAATCACTAATTGCCGAGGCTAGAGAGCAATGGAATTTTTCAAGAAGGCTACTGAGCTGGCCGACGAAATGCTCAATACAGTAAATGTCGTGGTCAAGAAGTTGAATGCACCGTCACCGTTATTCCGCCCGGAAGACGCTAAAGGATCGCAGGCCGAAGTAACGGTATCAATCAGAGCCAACGGAACGGGCGAAGTGGTGGCGGTTGTTGGTGATGCGCTGCGCAATTTCCCGGCCCGTGCCTCTCACTCAAATCGAGAATTCGTGCGGGGCTCGCGGGTTCGCATAGTGGACGCCGGACCCAACGTGGTTTATGTTGAGGCGTCAGAACCGGACGCACAAACGGGCAAAACTGAGGCAAGCTCGGATATGCATCGCGTATGCGATGAGCGTTCGATGTCATCAGCTCTTGATGCGCACGATGACACGGATGGCACAGAAACCGCGAAATCCGCAAACTCGGCTCAGGGCGAGGAAAGCGAGAGACAGCCCAACCGCAGGCGGCGGCGCAATAAGAAACGTCGCTGACGTGTATCAAGTTTCATGAAGGCATAACGATCAGTCTGGCAAGGTTTTCCGGCTCGCCAGGCGATTGTTAGCAAAATTACGCTTTTCTGTCTGACTCCTGTCTGTAATATCAGTCTTCTGTGTTGTGGCGCGGGAGACTCGAATGACAGGCGTTCTGGCACCTCTCAAAAACTCACTGGCAACACTGATTGATAATCACCAGTTAAGGACGCTCAAGCGGGCAGTTCCTCTTCCTGACGGCGAGATTGAAGTGGAAGGCAGGCGCCTGGTCAATTTCGCTTCCAACGACTATTTGGGGCTTGCGCAGCATCCGTTCGTCAAGCGCCTTGCTGCGCATTATCTCGATGCTTACGGTGCCGGTTCCACCTCATCTCGGCTTCTTGCCGGCAATGTCGCTCTGTACGAACGGATCGAGGAGTCGATCGCCAAGTTTAAACGCACGGAAGCCGCGCTTATCTTCTCCAGCGGGTTTCAAGCCAATGCCACAATCATCGCGACGCTGGCGCAAAAGGACGTCATGATTGCTTCCGATCGCGCCAATCACAGCAGCATCGCCCACGGTCTCAGGCTCGCCGGCGGTCGCTGGTTTCGTTACCAGCACAATAATTCTCATGATCTTGAAGCGCGATTGAGAGAGCGAGCAGCGCACGGCGCACCCTGCTGGATTGTCACAGAGTCGATCTTCAGCATGGATGGAGATGAAATTGATTTCGCGGCCTTGAAGTCCGTCGCCACCAGATATGGTGCCAGTCTTTACATTGATGAAGCGCATTCGATCGGACTGCGCGGCCCGAGCGGATTCGGCATAAGGAGCGACGGAACGGGCAATGACGTCTTTCTGGGCACATTCGGCAAAGCGTGCGGATCTTTTGGTGCTTTTATCGCCTGCTCTCACGTCATAAGGGATTATCTCGTCAACAAATGCCCCGGCTTGATTTACTCTACCGCTTTGCCGCCTCCGGTTTTGGGAGCCATTCAGGCTGCGGTGGAGATTATTCCCACCATGGAGTCGTCCCGGCTCAATTTGATGGAAAGGAGCGAATGGCTGCGCACGCAGCTGAGGGCGCTCGGGTTCGAATTGCAAAACTCGAGCACGCACATCATCCCTATCGTGGTCGGCACGAACAGTCGCGCCCTGCACCTTGCGGCTTTTCTGGAAGCAAACGGCATTTTTGCCCCCGCTGTAAGAACTCCCACCGTGCCCGAGGGCCAGGCTCGTGTCCGGATTTCGCTCACAGCGAATCATTCCCTCGAGCAGATCGAGCGTCTTGTCGGCGTGCTCAAGAAGTACCGGTGCGAGGCTGTCTTATGATTCCGGAGATTGTTTTTCAACACGGATGGGGATTTTCGAGGCACCTCTGGGAGCCCGTTTTGGAACGGCTGCCGGAAGCAATCGCCAGGCAAACGAAAGGAAACGGCGCCGGCAGTTCTTTTATGCGGCAGGAAACATCAGGGAATGCAGAATCGCATGACGGAAGTTATCCCATAAGGCTGCAGGCAGTCGACCGGGGTTATTACCGCAAGCCAAGGCATGTCGCGCCATTTTCGGAAGGCTCTTCCCCGCGAATCGTCGTCACGCACTCATTTGGTTTGCACCTGGTGCCGGAGACGATCTGGCGTCAGGCAGATGCTGTAATTTCGCTGGGCGGCTTTTTGTCATTTCACCTCGACGATCAACGCGCGGCTGCCCTCTCCCGGCGCATTACTGCGCGCATGGCACGGCGTTTTCGAGAAGTGCCTTTGCGCGTGCTCGATGAGTTTCACACCAACTGCCTCTGCCATGGCGAAAGCGCGCCTGCTGATATCGCTGCCGTGACGTACCGCCGTTTCCGCAACGGAGAAGGTGATGTCATCGACGAAGACCTTCTGGCGCACGACCTTAAAATGCTCGATCAGAGCGTGTTGAATCACCGCCTCCTGGAGCGAATACCGTTCGTCATGATCGTGCATGGTGAAAGCGATGCGGTGGTGCCGGTCGATCACGCCTTTCATATGCGTTATGCGCTTCCCCAGGCTGAGACTTTGATTCTGAGCGGCGCCAACCACTTGCTGCCGGTTACCGCCGTGGATGTTGTCTTGGATTCAATCAATCTGGCATTGTCGACAACGGCGGTATCGGTATGAATGCATTGATGGCGGCGACGACTCACTCACTTGTGGCGGAGAACTTCTCGCGCTTTGCTGATTCATACGACAATTACGCCCAGATTCAACGGCTTGGATTGCCGCTTATCGTCCGGCAATTGCACCAGCTTGCGCCAGCGCTCGTTGCCGGACCTGTGCTCGAGATTGGCTGCGGGACGGGGTTTCTTTCTATTCACCTGCTCAGCCTCTTGCAAGACCGGAAGATAGTTCTCACCGACATCTCGGCTGAGATGCTGAGCCAATGCAGCAAGCAGATTGTCAGGCATTTCGGCGCTGTCGATGCTGACGTCACGCTCGAAATCCTGGACGCGTCAAGGCTTTCGGAACGCAACAAATTCGCGCTCATTACTTCTTCATTCAGCCTGCAGTGGCTGCCTGATTGCGGCGATGCCATTGAGAGACAGTATGAGGCCCTTGTTCCCGGGGGGACGATTGCCTTGAGCTTCCCCTGCGCCGGCAGCTTTGCCGAGTGGCAGGATGCGGCGCAACGCGCGAATTGTCCTTTCACAGGCAACGCCCTTCCTGATCCTCTTGTGGTTGAAGCAAAATTGAGGGCGCTCGGAGCCAAGCCGGCAGTCATTCGACAGCCTCTCACGGTCACCTTCTCTTCGGCCTTCGAGTTTTTCCGCTCCATCAAACGCTGTGGCGCCGGCACCTCCATGCGCGGCTCCAGTTGCACGCTCATGGAATTCAGGCACCTCTGCCGCGAGTTGGAAGATCGAACCACCGGGGCTGTAAGCATGAC
>DATNRC010000519.1:0-15190 GCA_036703705.1 Candidatus Obscuribacterales bacterium | reverse complement strand
CTTGTGCTCGGACCTGAGCAGCCGGGCGATCTCAGATGCTGAACCTGTTTGGGAGGCCAGAGCATCCGTACTGAAACGTCCCCAGGCAAGCGGCGTCATGAGCAGCGTGTCATCGCTCGTGCCACCGCCGGCAGTGGTGTCCGCGGCAAGCTTGGAGGTTTTGGCTGCTGAGATTTCGGTGACACTAAAGTCGGAGCTTCCTTCCGACATTTTCTGATCCGTTGCTGCAAAGCCGTTTGCAATCGAAGAATCGACGAATTTGTGCGTCATGCTCATATCCTCGGCGATGAGGAATCACGGACGAATGGGTGATTGTAAAGGGTGGGAGGGCTAGATGCACAGGGGGCGCGACCGCCGGCGTATGGTCAGTCGGTCTGAGGTGAAGCTAGCTTGCATAAATACTGCTACGCGAGCGTGACATTACCGTGACGATGCAGCAAAAGACTGCCTGGCAGGCGTCGTTGCCGGCTCATCAAATTGCCGCTCTAATACAGGGGCCGTGGTGGCAGGATTGGTGGCAGCTCTATTCTGGGCAAGGCGTTGTTTTTGATCAGGTCTCTCAAGAATGTAATCGCTACCTGCCTGTGAGCTGCTTGATCGTAGCTGCCGCCCCAGAAATAATACATCGGACCGCTCTTGTCATAGCCATAACGACGGTAATATGGCTCAAAATACGGATCATCCGGGCTGCGATAGATGCTGTATGGATCCAGATCGCGAGGCCAGTTGCCCTGTGTCGGACGGTTGATTTTGCCCAATCCGTCGCGCGCATCGCCCTGAGCCGCTTGCAGCAAGGAAAGCGCATCCTCGAGCTTTTGCATTGTGTACTTATTGTTGAGATCGATCACTCGGCTGCCGTTCATTACCTGGGCAATGATTGGCTGCATCGCTTGGGTTACGTAAATGTCCGCAAGGTAGATTTTAAAGTAAGGATTCTGCGACGTTCTGACGTTTGCTTCCAGGCTCTTCTGCTGAATTTCCAGCGCCTTTGTGCCAAGCATGGACATGCGCGCAAAATAAGTAAGAGCGTCGGTGCGCCCTGTCGGTGCGCCAGGAAGGCGGAAGTTTACTTCGTTGTTTTTCTTGAAGCTCGAGAAACCATTGAACTTATCTCTTTGATCGCCAACCAGGCTTTCGTTGACGAGCAATCTTGTCGCCTCGAGATCGCGCCTGTCCCCGTTCATGGAAATCTCTTTGGCGTTGATCGAATAATAGTGGCGTTTGGGCACTTGTTCGATCTGACCGTCTTTGCCCAGGACGCCGATGAGCTCAATCGGTTTCCTCACAGGCTTGCCGTCCGGTCCTGCTTCTTCCTTCGCGTACCAGAAGAAATAGCCGTTTTCATCGAGCGAGTGCTGCAGTTTCACGCCCGGCGGAATGTCGGTGATGTTCAAATATATATAGTTCGGATTGGCAGCCAGTTTTTTGTCGAAATTAGCTTCGCCGAATTTCAGATTGAGCGCACCGTCGACTACCGGGTCAGGAATCGAGCGATCGGAAGCTTCCGGTCTTTGCACTGGCTGATCGGGGCGGCGCGGCACATCTGTTTGCTGTGGCGCGCCTGCGCGCTCATACGTATCACCTGTGGGACGCCCATATTTGCGGAACAGATTCTCGCGCAGTGTCTCCGGCGCCGACTGTTGCCCTGCTTGATTCTCTGCGCGCACCCAGTAATCCGAGGTGTCAATCGGTGCGTCGGTCGACGCCAACAACGTTTGCTCCGGATTGACTTCTTGGGTTGTGAACTGTCCCATGGAAAAGATAACTCCTCAGGCCTTTTGAGGCTTTTATGTTTAAGGAGACTATCGGCAAAATTGGCGGCAGTGTCAATGTGAAATCTACGTATCGCGCCGGAAAAGCCGCAGCAGCGCGCCTTTAGCTCTGTTTGGTCTTGACTTCCTCTTTCAACTTATTGAGGAGGTCTTCCACCTTCATGATCCCCAGATCGCCGGCGCGCCGGTGGCGCACCGCGACGCCATCCGCTTCCACTTCCTTATCGCCTACGACGAGCATGTACGGAACCTGCTCGGTCTGCGCCTCTCGGATGCGGTAATTAATCGTCTCGGAGCGATTGTCCAATTTGACGCGGAAACCATTTTCGCGCAGCAGCTGCTCAATGTAATTGGCATGATCGTTGTGGCGATCGGCAATGGGCAGAATCACTGCTTGCAAAGGAGCAAGCCAGAGCGGGAAAGCTCCTGCATAATGCTCGATCAGCCCGCCGCAGAAGCGCTCCAGGGAGCCAAGCACGGCTCGGTGCACCATGATTGCTTCATGCTTGCTTCCGTCTTGTCCGACATATGTGACATTGAAGCGGGTGGGGAGGCTCAGATCGACTTGCACGGTCGGACCCTGCCATTCGCGGCCGATGGCGTCATAGAGCTTGATGTCGATCTTGGGAGCATAAAATGCTCCGCCGCCTTCATCGATTTCGTAAGCCAAGCCGCGCGCTCGCGCCGCCGCCTCGAGTGCCCTGGTGGCAAAATCCCATTTCTCGATGGTGCCCAGGTATTTTTCCGGACGAGTGGCCAGATACGCTTTGTATGTGTAGCCGAATGTGGTCATCAGGCTGTCGATGAGATCGAGGACGCCTGTGATTTCGGCCTCCAGTTGCTCGGGCGTGCAGAAGATGTGGGAGTCGTCTTGTGTGAATCCGCGCACTCTGAGCATGCCGTGCAGCACGCCCGAGCGTTCGTAGCGATACACCGTCCCCAGCTCCGCAAAGCGGAGGGGCAAATCACGATAGCTGCGCAAGCGCGAGTTGTAGATCATGATGTGCCCTGGACAATTCATGGGCTTCACTCTGTATGGAGCGCCGTCGATGTCCATGGGCGAATACATATTTTCCGCATAAGTCTCCAGGTGACCGCTTATGGCGTACAGCTCTTCGCTTGCGATATGCGGCGTGTAGACGAATTGATATCCCCTTTTCTGGTGCTCTTCCCGCCAGTAGTTTTCGATGGTGTTACGGACGGTGGCAAGGTTGGGATGCCAGAACACCAGACCAGGGCCCACTTCCTCATGCACGGAGAAAAGATCGAGCTGCTTCGACAGCCTTCTGTGATCGCGTTTTTCCGCCTCCTCCAGCCTGTGCAGATGGTCGTCAAGATCCTGCTTCGTCCAGAAAGCGGTGGCATAGATTCTCTGCAATTGCTCGCGTTTCTCATCACCGCGCCAATACGATCCCGACACCTTCAGGAGCTTGAAGTGCTTGATGGCTGCGGTCGAAGGCAGGTGCGGTCCCCGGCAGAGGTCGTTCCAGATTACTTTGCCGTCTTTGTCCTGCATCAAATAAAGAGTGGGTGATTCATTGCGGTGCTCCTGAAGAAGCTCGGCTTTGAATTTTTCGCCTTGACTGCGGAACTCATCGAGCTGTTTGTCGACGTCTGGAATTTGATAACGCACGATGCGCTGCTTGGTTTCTGCCAGACGCTTCATTTCTTGCTCGATGGCCGACAGGTCGTCGGTGCTCAGCGCATGGTCGGGTATCTCGAAGTCGTAATAGAAGCCGTCCTGTATGGTCGGCCCGATGGCTATTTTTGCCTTGGGAAACAAGTTCTGCACCGCTTGTGCCATGAGGTGAGCGGTGGAGTGCCTCAAAAGCTCAAGAGATTCAGAATTGTCGGCGGTGAGAATTCTTACCTCATCGCCCTCCTTGAGAGGCGTGTAAAGATCTCTCAATTCTCCATTTACCAAAGCTCCGACCGCCTTTTTGAAGAGGCTTTCGGAAATTGACTTGGCAAGATCTGCTGCTGTTGCCGAAGCTTCAATCGTGCGCAATGAGCCGTCGGCGAGCTTGACCTTTATCTCGGTTTGAACTTTTGACATAACTTAGCTCCTCATGCGGCATCTACAAACTGCCTAGCTTAAGGATTCTAGCAGCCAAATTCTTCCTTGAGCTGTTTCGTAAAGGAGCCCAAATACTCTCTTGTGGTGTGCATTCTGATGCCCACGCCATCCCAGCGATAAACGCCGGTGACGGCATTGCCTGAGTCCAGCCACGCCTCTACTCGAAAGCCGAACACCGAGCCGCGCGAGATGCGCAATTCGAAAAACGGCTCTGCCGGCTCGAAAAGAACCATTTCCCGCTCGCCCGCAATCAGCTCATCGACCATCGCAATGAGCTCCCTCACCTCATCTTTAGGCTTGCGGCAGAGCAGGCACTCCTCGTCCACCACGTCGCTTGTGGTCGGGCCTTTCGTTGTGCCGTCGGGCATATGGCCGAGCTCGACGCGGAAGGGACCGGATGCCAGGATCAGCCCCACCTGCTGCCATGACTGGTCTTTCATGATCTCGCCCGGATCGACGATCGGACCCGGCACGATGACCAGCGAGCTCTCGACTTCCCGATCTTCAGATATTAGTGTTGCCAAAGGGTTACCTTCTATTTTCAGCCCCTGGAGGATTACTCTGGCGGATTGTATATGCTTGGCGATGCAATAATCCCAAACTTAAGCCGTTTTCCAGTTTGGCATCGAGGACAGCCACTTTCGGCCTCCCACCCGCTTCCAGATATTCTTTCATCAAGGCGCCCGATGATTGCCGGTGGGCGCCAAAATCCAGGCTCTCAATCAGCCGCCTATTTCCCAATGCAGAAGTTGGCAAATACGCGCCCGATCACTTCTTCAGATACGGCTTCGCCGCAAATCTCAGAAAGGCTGTCGACGGCAAGCTTCAGATCCGTCGCCAGGCAGTCTTGCGGCAATCGGCTCGCGAGAGTCTGCTTGACGAGCTTGAGGGCGTGGTGAGCTTTCAGGCACAATTCGTTTTGTCTTGCGTTCAAAGATCCGCCGGCATCGCGTAAAGAGCTGTCCTGAAGAACAAATTTCTCTATCTCGGCGGCAATATCGTCAATGCCCTGGCCTGTTCGTGCTGAGATGGGAAAGCGGGCCACGAGATTATTGCCGTTGAGCTCGGCGTAGGAATCGAATTGGAAATCGGGGTTGAGATCAATTTTATTGGCCAGTAAAAGGTAAGGCTTTTCGGACAGCAGACTGGCAATCGTCTTGTCTTCCTCATTAAGGTCCGAGATTGCCTCAATCACCATCAGTACCAGATCCGACTCCTCAACCGCCTTGTGTGACCGCTCGATGCCAATCTTCTCTACTTTGTCTTCTGTATGGCGAATGCCTGCCGTGTCCACAAGAACGACGGGAATGCCTCTAATGTCCAGCTCTTCCTCCAGGGCATCTCTTGTAGTGCCCGGTATGTCCGTCACGATTGCCCGCTCGAAATCCAGCAGGCGATTGAGAAGGCTCGATTTCCCGGCGTTAGGCTTGCCGACGATGGCGACCTTCATGCCCTCGCGCAAAAAACGCCCGGAGCGGTAGGTTTTCAGCAACTTCTCCAGCTTTTGAGCACATTCGTCAACCGTGCTTCTTATCGTGTCCTCAGGCGTCTCGCCGACTTCTTCCGGGAAGTCAATGCCGGCGACAATCTCGGCAAGAAGATCGAGCAATCGCGAGCGGATGTCTTTTATTCTTTCGCCCAGTTCTCCCTTGAGCGCCGAGACGGCAAGCTGCCTCTGCCTTGTGGTTTTGGCCTGGATGAGATCGAGCACTGCTTCTGCTTGAGTAAGATCCATCTTGCCGGCAAGAAATGCTCGCTCGGTGAATTCTCCCGGGCGAGCCGTCCTTGCGCCCATGCTCAGGCAAAGATCGAGTATCTCCCTCGTGACAATGGGCCCGCCGTGGCAGTTTATCTCGACAAGATCTTCGCCCGTGTAAGAGTTCGGTCCCTGGTATGGAATCACAACTACTTCATCGACCAGGGATCCTGATTGGGGATCATTTATATATCCATGTATTGCCTTGTGGCTTCTGATGGGCGTCCCGCCATCATCGTGAGCGGTTGGTGCGGGCTGGAAAATGGCGTTCATTATTTTCCATGCATTCGGGCCTGAGAGGCGGACGATGGCAATCGCGCCTGCTCCCTTCGCGGTGGAAATGGCTGCAATAGTGTCTTCTGAGAACATGGTCGATGAATGTACCATATCAGTTTTTCTAAGATGCATCGTGGCGCAGAAGGGGAAAAAAATATCCGATTTTCGCCGCCTGCGGTCTCTTGCGCGCGTAGAAGCCGTCTACAGATTGCCTCTTGCCGTGCCGGATTTCATCGATCTTTTTCTGCCTGAAGTACTTGAACTGATTTCGGGCCGATGGTAGTATCACCCATTGATTTTGGGCTCGCAATTGGGCTCGACAAATGTCTCCCGGGTAGGAACAACAACGCATGAACAAAGCAGAACTAGTTAACACCATAGCCAAAACTACTGGCCAAACAAAGCACAACGCGCACAACGCAGTTGCTGCTCTTCTCCACACAGTGACCGCTGCTCTTGCTAAAGGCGAAAGAGTGACATTGGTTGGCTTCGGCACTTTCGAGCGCCGTCAGCGCCAAGCACGCACTGGTGTCAACCCGCAAAACCCCAAGCAAAAGCTCAGAATCGAAGCAGCCAAAGTGCCTGTTTTCAGAGCTGGTCAGGAACTGAAGGACATCGTCGACGGCCGTGCAAAACTGCCAGCGCCTCCTAAGGCTGCTGCTCCTGCTGCGCCCAAGAAAGCCGCGGCGAAGCCCAAAGCTCAAGCCAAGAAAAAAGCTGCACCAGCCAAGAAAAAAGCGGCTGCGAAAAAGAAGAGAAGGTAAGAGGTAAGGTAAGGAAGACTGAGAAAGAGGGGGCTCGCGCTCCCTCTTTCGCTTTGTTGCTGATGACGGGCAGGGCATGCAATCACGTGGCGTTGCCGTCCGGCGCTTTCGGCTTCAAAAAATAACGGAAATACATGAGCACGATAAAGTTGTTGACCCCGTGCGCGACGATGGGCGCCCACAGGCTGTGCGTATGATTGAGAAGCGAGCCGAAGATAAAGCCCGCTGCAAATGCCCAAATGCCATAGGGAAGGTGACGCATGGTCGGCATGTGGAAGAGACCAAAAATCACGCTCGTCAGCCATATTTGCATCTCATGCTGCAGTACGCCGCGAAAAAATATCTCTTCGCAAAATCCTGATGTAATGGCGACAAGCGCTATGTCGATCGCGTTTGTGCCTCGAAACATGGGAGCCAGCTCGCTAAGGGCAATTTCTTTCAAATTGGCGATCCAATTGAGAATGAAGTTGTCATTGGATTTGGGGATGATGTTTGAGAGCCCGAGAATGGAAAAACTGAAAGCGACCATGCCGATGCCTACGATGAGTCCCTTGAGAGCCGCGTCTCTATTCAGTATCAGGAGCGGTGCCAACTCAATCCCGGCGAAATAACACCAGGCGGTGGCGACGAGAAGCAATAAGCCTTCCATCACAAGCACAATGTTGAGGATAAGCCCTCTATCGAACGGCCTGGTCTGCAAAGACTACCTCCGGCTCCAGCTTGTCGTCCCATGTGCAGCGGCAAAGCGCAAGCGGATGACCATGATAAGCCACCATGACAAGTCTGTCTTCAACTGGCTCCTGTACGGACGAAGCATCATCGCTTTGCACGACCCTTTCGCGGGGACCATGGGCAAGATCGGGACACTCCGGGGTCGTCGAATATCGAGAGTCATGCTCCAGACCCGGGAAGTCGACCTTTTGACCGTGTGAGAGCTTTCTGGCTGTCGCATCATCGACATTGAGCGTGCCCACGGCAAGAGCATCGGCAGGCGAAACGATGAGCTCTTCCAGGCGCTTGTCTTTTATTGCTTCTTCCACCTCAGCAAGGCGCACCGATTTTTCTACCGTCATAAGACCTGCTTTCTCACGCAAGAGCTTTTGCAGGCAGCCGCCGACAGCAAGCTCGGCCCCGATATCGCGGGCCAGCGAGCGGATGTATGTTCCCTTCGAGCAGGCGACCCTGACCGTGATTGTCGGCAACTCTATTTTCACGATTTCGATTTTGTATACGGTGACATCTCGCGGCTTTATCACCACATCTTTGGCACCGCTGCGCGCCAATTGATAGAGGCGCTTTCCGTCAAGGCGAATGGCGCTATAAAGAGGCGGTGTTTGAGACAGATTGCCTTCAAATCTCATGACGCAGGAGCGGATTTCATCTTCATCGAGATAAGGCAGCGCGCGCTCTTCCAGGACCTCACCTTCAAGATCGTCAGTGGCAGTCGTTCGCCCCAGGAGTATAGCGGCAAGATATTGCTTGCCCGACGGCAGGTAGTCGACCAGCCTGCACGCAGGTCCGAGCGCCACCGGTAAAACGCCCTCAGCAAGGGGATCCAGCGTGCCGGCGTGGCCCACGCGTTTTATGCGCGTCAGCTTGCGGACCTTCGCCACCACATCGTGAGAGGTCATCCCTTGAGGTTTGTAGATGTTGATGAAACCGAGTGGCACGAAATGCGACTAAATCTCGCCGCGGGAGATCTTTCCTAATAGCTCTGACACCTTGGCTCCGCGTTCCAACGAATGGTCCAGCTTGAAAGCAATCTCCGGCGCGAATCTAAGCTGCAAACGGCGGCACAGCTCGCCACGAATAAAACCGAGCTCATCGTTGAGAGCTTCCATCGTCTTTGCCTGCTGCTCCTCCTCGCCATAGACGGATACGAAGACTTTGGCATAGCGGCAATCATTGGAGCACTCGACATCGGTGATGGAGACGATGCCGCCGATGCGCTCATCTTTGAGATCGCGGCGGATCATGTCCGAAAGCTCGCGCTTGATGGACTGTGAAACCCGAAGAGAACGCTGTGAAGACATGGGAAGTACCTCTGACAAAGGCTGAGTGTTTAAGGTGCTGTCACCTTGCCCTCAAGCCATCAAGAACGTGTTAGCTCGCGCTTTGTTTCCTGAATGACATAAACGTGAATTTTGTCCAGCTCCTGGAAATCGCTGAAACGCTCCAGGCTCATGCCGCACTCAAAACCTGCTTGCACTTCTTTGGCGTCATCTTTGAAGCGCTTGAGCGTTTCCACCCGCCCGCTGTAAATGATCTGCCCGCCTCTTTCCACTTTGGCAATGGCGCCGCGCTGAACTTTGCCTGAGAGCACCATGCAGCCAGCCACTTGCAAACCTTTGCCGACCTTGAAGATCATGCGCACCTCGGCCGTTCCAATCTGCACTTCCTGCCTCAGCGGCTGGATAAGACCCTGAATCGCTTTTTCCAGGTCGTCGGTAATCTGGTAGATGATGTTGTAAGTTCGAATGTCGACACCGGCAGTCTCGCTCACCCTCTGGGCGTTTTGGTCCGGCTGCACGTTAAAACCGACGATGATGGCATTTGAAGAAGCCGCAAGGTTGACGTCGTTCTCCGATATGTCACCCGATGCTGTTCTCAGGACGCGAACCTGAACTTCGTTGCCGCTCAGTTTTCTAATCTGATCGGCAATTGCTTCGGCTGTCCCCTGCACGTCCGCTTTGACAATGACGTTAAGGTCTTTGACTTCGCCGGCTTCCAGCAAATCATGCAGAGATTCGAGGGTGACGTGATGAGTGCGCTTTTCGCCCTGGGCAAGTTTGCGCTGCTCGACGATTGCCTTCACGCGCTGCATGTCTTCCACAACCTCAAAGCGCTCACCGGCAAGAGGCACATCATCCAGTCCCAAAACTTCGACCGGCATGGACGGGCCTGCTGCTTTTACTCTTTGACCGCGATCATCGAAAAGCGCCCTCACCCTTCCGGAGGCCGTGCCGGCGACGATGAAGTCGCCCTCTCGCAACGTGCCGTTTTGCACGAGCGCTGTCGCTACAGCGCCTTTGCCCCGTGACAGCTCGGCTTCGATGATGCTTCCGGTGGCAGCTTTATCCGGATTGGCTTTCAAATCCTGGATGTCGGCAACAAGGAGCACCATCTCCAAAAGCTCATCCAGACCGGTGCGTTTTTTCGCCGAGACGTTGACGGTCACCGTCTCGCCGCCATATTTATCGGGCACGAGATTGTGCTCCATCAATTGCGTAAGCACGCGATCGGGATCGGCATCTTGTTTGTCGATTTTATTCACGGCGACAATGATGGGCACGCCCGCGGCCTTAACGTGATCGATTGCCTCGATTGTTTGCGGCATGACGCCGTCGTCGGCGGCCACGACCAGAATGGCGATGTCGGTCGCTTTTGCTCCTCTGGCTCGCATAGCTGTGAAGGCTTCGTGACCGGGCGTGTCGAGGAAGACAATCTGGCGCATGGTTCCGTCCTCATGCGGCACCTCGACGTGATAAGCGCCGATGTGCTGTGTGATGCCACCGGCCTCGGCGTCGGTCAACAAAAACTTGGTCTGCCGAATGGCGTCCAGCAAGCTGGTTTTGCCGTGGTCCACGTGCCCCATGATCGTGACCACGGGCGGACGCGTGACCAGTGCTGCCTTGTCCTCATCGGAGAGGACAGCTTCCTCCACCTGCGGCTCGGGCTCGGCGGCGACTTCTTCTGTCATCACCTCGTATTCCATTTCCTGAGCCAGCTCGCGCGCCAGTTCCAGCTCAACGAGCTGATTGACGGTGCGCATAATGCCTTTTTTGAACAGGCGCGTGATTACTTCCGTCTCCTGGACGTTCATCTTATCGGCCAGCTCTTTGACGGTAAGAGCGTTGGTAAGAGCAATCACCTTCGGCAGCTCGATGGTCGCTTGAGCCGGGCGCGACTTTTCTTCTTTTTTCTGCGTGTGCCGCTCCGATGGCGCCTGCCGGTGAGATTTGGGCGGGCGGGGCGGTGTGGCTCTAATTGAAGGAGCTGCTATGCGCACGGGAATTGAAGGGGTCATCGGTCGAACGGCCTGTCCAAGTGAGCCTGGGAATCCACGCGGCTCATTTTGAGAATCATCTGCATCACGTTGTGGTTCGCCTTCCTCTTTCTTGTCACTCTTTTCTTGAGGCGGTTCAGTCCCCGGCTCTTCAACTTCGGGCTCTTTAGGCGGCGCCTTCTCCGGCGTTTCTTCTTGAGAGGGCTGGGCAGGTGCTTTCTCGCCTCGTTTTGCCGCCCGGGCTGCCTTCGTTGTTTCCGCCTCTTCCGCTCCTTTTGCCGGGGCGGCCGGATGAGCCGCTGTTGGCGGTGGCGCTTGCGGCGGCTGGTGCGGTGGTGCCGGCGGTGTTTGCGCCTGTGCTGCCTCACGCGCTGCCTGCGCCATTTGCGCTTGCTGTGCTGCGATCGGTGAGGGCGCCGGCGCCGTTGGAGGTGTCAACGGCAGCTCGATGCGGCCGGGCTCGCCGCTCATGCCATCTGCCGTCGGAGGCGGAGTGGGCCGATAGCGGGAAAGAACTCGCGGCTTCACCACCGGCGGAGGAGGTGGAGCTGCTTTGGCGGCGCTTTTGGTCGGAGCTTTAGCGGCTTTGTCTTTCTCTTTGTCCTTTTTCTTGCCCATGTGAGCAATGAGAAGACCGACCGTGTGTGAATCGATAGTGCTCGAGTGGCTCTTAATGTCATAGCCGAGCTCGCGCAGAGCCGTGATGATATCTTGGTTGTTGATATTCATCTGGCGCGCTAACTCGTAGACTCGAACACGTTCTTTCATTCAGCTCACTCCTTGCTGTGTGTATTTTGGCACGTTTTTTCAGCTTCTGTGCATTCGCTGTATATCAACTGGATAAGTTGTGGTTCAAGAGGGAACTGAACAGACCTTGGATTTGGTCTTCCTTTCAGTTTCCGCCCCTCCAGGGCCGCTTTCAGCCTCGTGCCCTTAAGCGCTTGAGCCACGCAGTTTTGCGAGCGGCAGATGTAGGTGGAGCGGCCTGCTATTTTCTTGTTGCCTCGATTTAGCTCCACGCGACCTGTCCTGAAATCGCATGTCAGACGAATTAATTCTTTTTGCGATTTTTCTTTTCGGCAGGCTACGCAGATGCGAGCAGGCGTCACTCTCGCTCTCCTACTTGGCAGTATTTCCGACCTCTGTACTTTTAAGAAGCTCGCGAAAGCCGTCCTCCGTTGGTTCTCTCATAAGGCCCGCAGGCTATTCTGAAAGAACTTGATCGAGCGAGCGGAACGAGCCGCCTGCCTGGCTTTCTGACTTGATGTCAATCTTCCAGCCAGTCAGCTTTGCAGCCAGGCGCACGTTTTGTCCGCCGCGGCCGATAGCCAGGCTCAATTGATCGTCCGGCACGATCACTTCGGCACGCTTGCCTCCCATCTCGGGCGGATCTTCATAAAGCGCTACAGTCGTAATGCGCGCCGGGCTGAGCGCATTGGATATGTAATCGACGGGATCGTTTGAATAACGAATGACATCGATTTTTTCGTTGCGCAACTCAGCCACGACGTTTTGAATGCGAACGCCGCGCGTGCCGATGCACGCGCCTACCGGATCGACATCCGCATCATCGGAGTGAACAGCGATCTTGGTGCGGTATCCTGCTTCGCGAGCGATCGATTTGATCTCCACCGTGCCGTCCTCGATTTCAGGCACATAAAGCTCAAACAGTTCTCTCACCAGCTCCGGATGCGCCTGCGAAACAATAATTTGCGGCACGCGGCCTGTTTCGCGGAGCTCGAGGACATAGACGCGAACGCGGTTGCCGACGCGATAGGTTTCGCCGGGCAGCTGCTCGCGCGTGGGCATGCACCCTTCAACGCGGCCGAGGTTGACGATCACGTTGTTGCGCGTATTGCTTATCACTTCTATACGCTCGATTTGTCCGGTTGTGCAGGTTCCTTTGCGGGCCTCGAATTCCTTCTTGATTAGCTCTTTTTCCGCCTCCCTCAGTCTTTGCGTCATCAATTGCTTGGCGGTCTGCGCAGCAATGCGACCAAACTCTGAGAAGTCTTGCGGTGTCACCTCGATTTCAAGAACCTCGCCTGTCGTCACGTCGGGGATCAAATCGCGAGCGTCTTCCAAACTAATCTGGTGATACTCATTGCCGACTTCTTCAACGACTTCTTTGGGGGCGAAAATTCCAATTTCGCCGGTTTCATGATCGAAAATCGCTCTTACGCCTTCCACATCATGATCGGGAACCTTCTTTTTGTAAGCAGCCACAATCGCATCACAAACGTAGGAGATGAATTCCTCCTGCGGGATGTTTCGTTCTCTTTCCAGCTCTTCTGCTGCTTCCAGTAATTTATCGCCGATCTTAATCACGGACTTCTTCCTCCAGTTTATATTCAGTTGTGCTTATTCAGTTTTTGTTTTCTCGGTGACTGAGTTTTGGCTCGTGCTCACCAGTTTTTTGGTCATCATTGACCGTGCGTTTAGACCTTTTGTTTCACTCTCTTTCTCGTCCTCCTCAAAGCTCCGCTTCCTGGCTGTCGTTGTCCTGAAAGGGCTTTGCTTCGGGCGGATGGAGCTTTACCAGCGCCACCTTTTTCAAGTCGACCTTCAATTCCTGGGGCGGCGGAACATCGCCATTGCCCGCATCTTTCGGCGTTTTCCCGCCCGCTTTTGCGCGATGCCCGCTGCCTCCTTTTCTCTCTTTCTGAGAAAGCGCTTGCGGCTTTGCGATCACCAAAAGCCCGTTCTTCGCTTCCACCAGCATGCCGACTACATCCTGTCCCAGGTCGCCCAGCTTTTCCTTGCCGCGAACATGCACTGCCTGCCCTTTGAAAATGCGAAACTCGCGTTCGCTCACCAACTGGCGCTCGATTCCCGGGCTTTGCACTTCCAGCACGTACGAGCCTTCGATGAGCGGATTGCTGGTTGCCGCTCTTTCATCCAGGAATTGCTCCAGACCTCGGCTTACCGATTCGCAGTCGGACAGCCCCACTGGATGCGAAGGGGAATAAATCGTCACTTGCAGCGACTTGCGCCTGCCGACCTGGCTCATGCGCACATCAACGATTTCAAAACCGAGCGGCGATGCAACTTTTTCCGCTAGCTGAGTGACTTCGCCAATTATTTCGTCGAGCGATCTGCCTGTCATTAAGTCCTGATTGCACACTCCGAAGCGCCAAGCCAAGCGCGGTAAGCCAGGCAAGCGCGTGTCCCCTTAAGAGGCGGCACCCGTGAATGAACTCTTTGAGAGTCCAAACACAAAACTGCCGTAGGCTATATCTCAGCCTACGACAAAACTGATTACCTGATTGCCGGTATGTTAACATGGCGCGCATTTTGAGGCAAGTCAAGGGCGCGGGCGGCAGCCCCTTTCAATGCCGTAAGCCGTTAAACACGGGAGTTTCAAGCGTATGGCTCTTTCTGTAATAATCGCCAATCGGCAGCGTCGCGTTAAGTTGAATAAAGAAAGGTGGCGGCGGCTCGCTGAGAAACTGGGCCGCGAAATAATTCGCAATCTCACCGAAAGACGTCCTCGTCACCTGAGTTTGAAGACGATCAAAGGCATAGAGGAGCGCGGCATCCTCAATCTCACCTTTGTGAGCAATGACGCCATCCGCAAACTCAACCGTGAGTGGAGGATGAAAGATGCGCCCACCGACGTGCTGTCATTTCCCCAAATGGATGAAGAGCCGCCTTGCTACATGCCGTGGGAAATCGGCGATGTGGTCATCTCCGTGGAAAGAGCCAGAGAGCAAGCGAAGGAATATGGGCACAGCTTCGAGCGCGAGCTTGGTTTCCTTTTCGTGCATGGTGTCCTGCATGTGCTCGGCTTCGATCACGTTACAAAGGCTCAAGAAAAGGAGATGTTTGGCCGGCAAAGCGAAATTCTTCTTGCTGCCGGAGTCGGAAGAGAAAGCAAAAAGAACTAACGTTCTTCTTACGGCACCTTATCACTTATACATCTTTGGGCGACCCCGGCCATGCTATCTTGCAAATTAGGCGGGGGTATCATTTTGGTCACGAGTTCAGGCAGCAAAACAGTTGAGCGAAGAATCGGTGGCGCGAGAATTGCCCCGCGCACGACTGAACTACCGAAAGAAATCCGTTCTATTGTCGTCCAGGACAGGCCTTCAGTTCTTACTCCCTTCCGCGTTCCCGACGCCTGGAAAAGGAAGACAGGCAGGGCGACAACGATGATCGAGTCTTTTTACCACGCCTTTCATGGGATATGGACCGCTCTTAAGGAGCAGCGCAACCTGCGCCTGCATTTCCTGGCCGCTTTCGCTGTTCTGTGCGCCGGCTTTTATTTCCACGTCGATGCGGTAAGTTGGCTCGCTCTCATCTTTGCTATCGGATTGGTCATTACTGCTGAGCTCCTCAATACGGCAGTGGAACATTTAGTAGATCTGTCCGCGGACGGCCAATACCGATCTCTTGCCCGCAAAGCCAAGGACACGGCCGCAGCGGCTGTCCTCATCGCTTCGCTTACAGCGGTTGGTATCGGTTGCTTTGTGTTCTTTCCCAAAATAAGCGCTCTTCTTAATCTATAAGAGCTTGCGCGACCTTCTCACAGCGCGTGCG
>DATNRC010000518.1:0-35391 GCA_036703705.1 Candidatus Obscuribacterales bacterium | reverse complement strand
GCGTCAGATTTGCGACATCACCCTTCTCGAACAACTTGGCGTATTGCTGCGCTTGCTCTTTCAAGATTACCCTGTCGCTACTATTGTCTGTTCCTGCATCGGCCGCACTTCCATCGGCCGCCAGAGCCAGGCTCGCGCCCTCTCCTGTCATTAGCGCGACGAGAAGTGCTGGAATCAACCAGCGCTTGCCTTTCCTTCCGACCATCGATATGCGTGTCCAGTTTTGCATGAAGTTGATTCTCCCTAATTCCCCAGCTATTCCTACTTGGGAGTTACCCGCTGAAATTGAATGTGGAACCTTGACTTCTGAATGTTTTAGATAAATTCACCTACGGGTCTCAATTCGCGATGTCGCCAACATGAGCCCAGTGAACGGTTTGGAAACCAGCATCCGAGAAGGTCGAAATCCACTCAGGAGTCACATTCATGTCCAGCAGGAGTTTCACGCACTCTTGAGGGGAACATCGATCTCGTTGACACGCAGCGCAGCGTATTGGAGAGCCTGCTTAATGTCATCCTCTTCAAGATATGGGTACGCCTTGAGGATGTCCTGATTGGAGTGTCCGCCAGCAACAAGACCGACTACCATGCTCACTGTGACACGCATCCCCCTGATACAAGGCTTTCCGCCCATGACGTCTGCATTCACTGTGATTCGATTCGATCAAGCTCTGCGTAATGCATACAATGTTCCTCACTCCACTGATTATATTACAATGACGACAACCATAATAGAATCAGGTCGCCGGCTCCCGTGGTAGGTTGCATGTGTCGGTTTGTGTCTCGGGGAATGGCAATTCTGGCAGATTGATCACGGATTGGGACATGCAGACATTCGTAGCCAACTCTTATCGTTTAAATCGCCTGCTTCACTACATGACGGCGCCGCGTCTCGTTTTTTCTCCACAGCTCATTGAAGTGCTCTTTGCGCCGGCGGGTGAAATCGCTGTCGTAAAGTCTCACTCCGAGCTGCCGGAATCCGGACGCCAATTCCTCAGCCGTCATATGCGTCGGTCGAATGTTGACGTCGAACAACGTGCACTTTCTCCAGCACGGATCGTCAATCAATCTATCCTCTGCCTTTAGACGATTGTAATAGGCTGTTCCCGGAAAGGCGGTAGGAACTGTAATTTGCACATCGAATGGCTTGGCTTCTTTGACGAAATCAAGAAGCGATTCGAAGATCCACGGACCATGGCCGTCCAGCCCGACAAGGAAGCAGGCAATGACGCGGATGCCGTGTGATTGAATGCGATGGATCGCTTGTTTGTATGTCGACCAGCGTTTCCACTTCCAGTTGCTGTTCATCTCCACACCGGAAAGCCCGACTTCTACCGGGCTCTCGAAGCCGATGAGCACTTCCTTGCATCCCGCAAGACGCATGAGATCGAGCAACTCTGCATCTTCTGCGACAGACACATCTGTCTCTGCAAACCAGCGAATGTGTTCTTCCGCTAATTCCGTCAAGAGAGCTTTCCAATAGCGCTTGTCCACGAAAGCATTGTCATCGACGAGCTCAATGAAGGGCCGCTTCCAAATCGACTTGATTTGGCGAACTTCCGCCAGGACACAGTCTTTCGGCTTCTGCTTGTATCGTCTCGTGTAAAGAACCGAGCTGGCGCAAAACTCACACCGCAAGGGACACCCACGGCTTGTTTGCAAGGTGACGCGATTGTATTTATCCGGATTGAGGAGATGATATGCAGGTAACGGCGCATTTGCCAGATCGAAGTTGCCGAGCAGGCTGCCGTACGTTTCCTTCAGGCGTCCAGCTTCAGCATCTTGAAGCATTTCCGGCCAGGTCAATTCTCCTTCGCCGATCATAACGCAGTCACAATGCTCCAGCGCCTCATCCGGCAGAGAGCTCACATGATTGCCTCCCATCACCACAGTCGTTCCATTCTTGCGCCAGCGATCGGAAAGTTCATATGCTTCTTCAACCTGGGCACTGAAAGTCGATATCGCCACCAGATCGAAACCGCTCGGAAGGCTCTTCCCGGACTTCAAATCGGGGACTTCAATGTAGGTCAAATCGTGATGCTCAGGAGTGACGCCGCCAAGCGTGAGCAGTCCGAGGCTGGGCAGAGATGCGATAGCTTTGCTGCGCTCGACAAAGCCGGGCAGATTCAGGCCCAGGCGCAAAAGCTCCTTGTCATGAGCGCGGATGCCATTCATTGAGACAAGTGCGATTTTCATGTGCAGAGTCCTGTCGTTGAACACATTGCAAAAACAAGCAAACTTGCGGCGCCGACAAGGCTTGCTACCGGGATGAAAAACAAGTGGCGATACCTCTCATGCGCTGCCGACAGATAGCAAATTAACGGCATCGTGATTTGTCCCACAATAAAGAGAATGGAGCTCACGGATACTATTTGCCCAGTTAAATGGAGATGCGACACGGTGAGGGCGAATGCCAGGTTGACGAAACCGATGCCGAAAAACGATATGTGTCCGAGCCTCATGACACGGCGCCGCCATGAGGAGTAGCCGCCAAGCCAGCCCTCGCGATAGAAGAGGAGTCCCGGGTACACTCCGCTGATAAAGCCGAACAGAATGGCTGTCCAGGCAGCATAGATATTTGCAACTTCCATTTTGTGGTGATTCCTTCCCACCGTACCCCGCATTCAAACAGAAAAGCGCGCCTGATATTTGGAACTTCCCACACTTCCTTAAGTGCCTGGTTGGCCGACCTTATGCTGAAACTGCCTTACCTCCTAGCTGGCGAGGGGAGAAGGGCGGGGTTTGATGCCACAGCATGGACTTGCTGCGTATTCGGACGGGGGTGCAGAGATGAGATGTCTAAACAACAATTGTGAAGATCTGCTCTCTGCTTATTCTTGGCCAACGGCCTTTTCCGGAAAATAGGTTTATTCCTAGATTTGGCTCGATTTTATGATCAGGATCGACGGCTCATTCGGCGAAGGCGGCGGACAGATTTTGCGCTCGGCGGTGGCTCTGTCGATCATCACTGGTGAGACCGTAGAGATAGATAATGTTCGAGCAAAGCGGAAAGTGCCCGGCTTGAGACCGCAGCACTTGACGGCGGTAGGTTCCGCGGCGCAAATCTGCAATGCGCGCACCGAGGGTCTGTCGGAAGGATCGAGCCGCATCGTGTTCAGCCCTCAGGGGGTTGTGCCAGGCCGATATCATTTCAAGATTGGTACGGCAGGCAGCTCGACATTGGTGCTGCAAACCGTCTTGCCACCGCTTATGATGGCGCGCGGGCCGAGCGAATTGGTCATCGAAGGCGGCACTCATAATCCGCTGGCGCCCACGGTGGACTTCGTCAACAACACTTTTCTTCCGCTGCTTGCGAAGATTGGGCCGGAGGTGAAACTCGTGGTGGAAAAGTTTGGCTTCTACCCGCGAGGCGGAGGAAGAATCAAAGTCAAAATTGAACCTTGCAACGATCTGCGGCAACTCCATTTGAACGAGCCTTTGAAAAGAACCAAAGTGCGGGCCTGCGCACTTGTCGTCGGATTACCGCGCCATATTGGAGAGCGCGAACTCGATATGATGAAACGCCTTGTGCCGAAAATTTCCTCTGACAGACTGATTGTCAAGCCATCCACGGAATCATTGAGCCCTGGCAATGCTGTTTCGATCGAAGTGGTTAGTGATGTGTTGACGGAGACGTTCACCGCTTTGGGAAAACGCGGCGTGCCGGCCGAGCAGGTTGCTGAAGAAGCAGCAATGCATGCGAATTCCTACCTGTCGCTCGGTGTTCCCGTATATCGCCATTTGGCTGATCAGCTCATTCTTCCCCTGGCATTGGCCGGAGGCGGATCGTTCACGACATGCGCTCTTTCGTTGCACACAGAGACGAACATAGAAGTCGTAAAGAGTTTTCTTCCGGTTGCCGTAAGGATTGTAGAATCAGAACCTGATAGAGTGAAAGTTGAAATCACCTCGCGTTGAGGCGTTCATGAAAGCATTCAGGAAATCATCTTCCGTAAAGGATCGTGAAATCATCTCGCGCTAAGGCGTTCATGAAAGCATTCATGAAACCGTCTTCCATAAAGGATCATGAAATCAACTCGCGTTACGGCGTTCATGAATCATCGTTCCTTGCATCTGTTTGATTCAATAGAGTTACATGAAACAATTGCCTGCTTTAACTCCTCTTGAAACTCAGCGGTATAGCCGTCATTTGATTTTGCCGGAAGTAGGTATCGAGGGGCAGAAGCGACTGAAGGCTGCAAGTGTGCTTGTGGTCGGCGCCGGCGGGCTGGGATCGCCTGCATGCATGTATTTGGCTGCTGCTGGGATTGGAACAATAGGCATTGTCGATTTCGATGCTGTTGAGCTGTCCAATTTGCAACGACAGATCGTGCATTCTTCAGATGAAGTCGGGCAGCCAAAAACACAATCAGCAAGAAGGAGAATTGCCGGACTCAATCCGGATGTTGCCGTCAACCTTCACGAAGACAGACTTTCCGCGAGCAATGTCATCGCCATAGTCAATCAGTATGATGTCGTGCTTGATGGCACAGATAACTTTGCCACGCGTTATCTGGTGAATGATGCTTGCGTTCTTTCAGGCAAACCTAACGTCTATGGATCGATCTTTAGATTTGAAGGGCAGGCAAGTGTCTTCTTCCCACCCGAGGGACCATGCTACAGATGTCTGTTTCCCGATCCGCCCGATCCTGATGCCATCCCCAATTGTGCGGAAGGAGGAGTGCTCGGCGTTCTTGCTGGCGTTATCGGAGTAATTCAAGCTACAGAGGCAATCAAATTGGTTTTGGGGTTGGGGAAGACTCTCATCGGACGTTTGCTTTTATATGATGCGACTGAAATGGATTTCGATGTTCTTAAGTTACGACGTAATCCAGATTGCCCAGTATGTGGAGATAGGCCATCGATCAAAAGTGTAAGCGACATTTCCGCTTCATGTGCGCCAGCGAAAAGCACAGAAGCAAGTGATATACGGGAAATCGAAGCACGCCAATTGAGGGACAGGTTGCAGCAACCGCAGCCGCCATTCTTGCTTGATGTGCGCAATCCGGAAGAACATCGCCTCTGTCACATCGAAGGTGCAAAACTAATCCCGCTTCCGGAACTGCACCACCGTCTCGGCGAGCTGGACACAAACAGTGAAATTGTCGTCTATTGCAAATCCGGTAATCGAAGCAGGCGAGCAATTGAGCTTTTGCAGTCTTCGGGATTTGCCAAAGTCCAAAATTTGACGGGCGGAATTCTTGCCTGGGCGAAGGATGTTGATTCGACAATGCTCAGTTATTAGCCAGACGAGTGACCGCACTGAAGCGACCACAAGCGAGCAACGACGATTTACGTTGCTCGCCATGTATTGGGGGGCTCAGTTATTCTGATGTCGGTTTCATTTCCTCCTTTTGGGAGCCATGTGCTGCAGCATTACACGCTTCAATCTTATGACGCCTGAGTGAACAGCAAGTGAACTGTGACGTTTTTCTCACGGCGGTTTAGGCAACTCCTTGCTGGATTGAGTGGCAGCACTGTATCTGGTGCCTGACGCGTTGATTGCATGGCACGTCTGAGGGGGCAAGAGACCAACGCGAGCTTTTGGTAGGTTGTCTGCCGCAACCATGGACAATAGCCCCGAAGTACTCCTTGCGGCCGATGGCAGTCAGCACAGAAATTCTATGATTGATAAAGTATCGGGTTTTTTACGGGTTTACCCCGGTCGTAGGTATGGTACCTTGGGTTTGGAGGCGTGTTTAATCACTGGGACAGGGGGCGGTCTCAGATGTACCGCGTTTTGCTTGTTGAGCCTGAAAAAGGCCTATCATTAATCTTCCAAGAATTGCTCGTGCGGGAGTCGTATTTCGTTACATGCGCGACGAGCGAGTACGATGCACGCGTCGCACTTAATCATGACATCTTCGATATCATCATCATCGATCTCATGGTGGGCAATCGAGACGTATTGAATCTGTGCCGGCTCTTCAGGGACAGGCACGGGAGTACGCCAATTCTTGTATTGAGTGGACATGCTTGTGTAGATGAGGCCGAGGCCTTTCTCGATGCTGGCGCGGACGAGTACTTGCCGCGCTCTATTCATCTGAGGGAGTTGACGGCTCACATAAGATCGATGTTGCGCAGGCCCCAAATCAATACCGACAATCTACTTATATGGAAGGACGTCCTGGTGAACCCCACCTCGGGCATGGTGACCAAGGGTGGGAAGATTGTTCATATTCAGCCATTGGAGCTGGACTTGCTGGTATTCCTCATGCGCCATCAGAACCAAACTTTCACCGCTGAAGCGCTTTGGGAAAGGTTGTGGCGTAATCGCAGTGACTCGCTTATCGACACGGTGCGCACGCACATCAAAACATTGCGCCATAAGCTAGATGACGCTGAGGGCCCCTCTATCATCACAACATTTCGAGGGCGCGGCTACATGATTGGCACTTATTCTGAAGAGTGGAAAGAGCGACGCCCAGTCGTTCAGTCGGGCGCGCCCTAGCCAGGGTTGATTGCGCGGTATCGAAAATTTCGACTGCCTGAATCTTTCCGCTGGGATGGAAGTCCTATGATTGTGTGAAGTTGGCATAATCAGCGGTCAGAAATGCAGACTGCAAGTCGCTTCAGCGTCTGTGTAGGCTGGCTGTGTGACCTGAGAGCATTCAGTACGAATGATGACAGAATGAGCACCACCGTGAGAACGAATGCATACGAATGCTGACAGAAATTCTACTGCCTTGAGAACGAATGCATACGTATGGTGGACCTCGCACGTTTTCTCAAATGTTGGTGGTTGGCTGTGCAAACCGACTAGCAAATGCGTCATGAGATTCGGTGGTGCGCCTTTGGAAGACTGAGCGCAGTGCGGGCGCGCATAAATTGGCGGTGCTCCGATAATCAGTCCAGCATGAGGTTCCAGCAGCTCCAGCAGGATGAGTGCATATGTATGGCGGCGGTCGTATTGTAACCGCTCATAGTGGCGCATCCATTCTCCAGATGACGAGTTGACGTCGACGACAATTTTCCGAAAGCGGCATGGTGCAGCGCTGTAGCGCATCAACCTGCGGCCGACTTCACATTCACTTCACACTCGTGCGCCTATATTGCTCTTGTGGGGTCTCAATAAGCACTATCGCTTGGTGCAGCTGACTCAGTGCCGAGTCCGATGTCGTTCATATACTTTAGAAAGGGGGAATGCCCATGGCTTGTCTACTTCCTGGACGTGTCTCCGATGCGTCCGCCAATCAAATTGATTTCCGGCTGGGTTGTCTCCTCTTGCAAGCAGGAATGGTATCACACGATCAGCTTAACAGTGCGCAGAAGCAGGCGGCAAGTGAGAAGATCCGTCTTGGCGATCAGCTAATCAAGTCAGGACTCCTCACGGAAAAGGTTTTGCATTCAGTGGCCATTGCAGATGATTTGATTCGCAAAGATCATCTCGACAAGGACATTGCATGCCGAGCTCTAAAGCTAGCTCAAGAGAGAGGACTGACGTTTCAAGAGATGTTGTCGCGCCTTCTTGAGAAGAGACGAAGCGAGTTGTCTTCGAACATGCTCGCTGAGTTGCTGAGCCGGGCTGGGTTGTTTCCAGACGCGAAGATAGAGCAGCGCTTGAGGCAGAGCCTTGCTACGCGACTGCCTCTGGGCAGAAGTCTCGTGTTGCAAAATGAGCTGCCCGAGCCGCTTCTTGCTGCTGCATTGGAGCTGCTGCTGCAAGTCAGGCGCAATGAGATAACGATGGACGATGCAGTCAAAGCATTGAAGGAAGGTGAATATGACATTCCGTCGAAGACTGGCATGTCGATTCTATGTCTCCACGATAGCGTCCACGACGGTCGCCGGGTGCGGGTTGACTTGCTGTTGGCGCTGGCCGGGCTCATAGCCAGGAACGATCTGCTCTACTCGCTGGAAGTGCATCTGACCGACGGCACGCCTCTGGAGCGGGTGCTTTCCGATCTGGGGTTTGTTTCTCCCTTTATCATTGATGCGGCGTCCGAGCTCCGGGAATTGGTTGTGAATCAAGTGCTTAAGCTCTCACAGGCTGCTGCATGCCTGCAGCATGTTGCCCAAAGGAAATGTTGTGTTGAAGCTGCTCTAAACACCTTGGGCATCCGCTCGACCGAGGAGAACGAAGAAAAGTACCCCGAACTTGAGGTTACTGCCGCGCACTGGCAAGCAGTTTCGCCCGGAATCCCAGGCAAACTGCATTCCTTCGATGTGATGCGCAAGACATATTATGAGATTGCAGGCAAGTACATAGAACGAAAGATGTTCGCTCAGGCTGAGGCTGTTCTCAGGCATGTGCTGGAGATGACACATGCCGAAAAAGGGAAGCAGGACGTGCTCTACTCCGACGATCTCAGTCGGTTTGCCACGGTTTTGTGCATGGAAAAGAGATTCAGGGAAGCCCTGCCGTTCATGGAGGAAGCTGTAAACATTCTTGATTTCAGGCGCTCCTTCAGCGATGACAGAGCGAAGCTTGCCAGCCGCATAAACATGCTCGCCGATATAAATATTGAGCTTGGGCGCCACGACGAAGCAGAGAAGCTTCTCTGCAGGGCGTTAGCGATACGAGAGCTGTGCTTGCAGCCAGATGACCCTGATCTTGCATACACGCTCAATGATTATGGATTGCTTTTGAGGAAAACCGATCGATTGGTAGAGGCTGAGAAACTTTCTGTTCAGTACCGATCGATTTCCCGAGTTGACATTCCAGTACCCCAGTTCGCGTTCGACGAGAAAGGAGCACACTGATTGTTGATGGGAATTTTTCAATCTGCGGCAATGAGGAGAATTGAAACATGGACAGGAATGCTAGCACCAGGACGTCAATGGTGGCCCGATTGAAAGACAAAGAGCAGTTGAACAATTCGTCACAAGGAAGACATATCATGTACGACAGAAGCGATCTGGATCGTTTGAATCAAATGAGAAAGATACTAGAGAATTCGGCTCGTTGCTCCGATGAGAAGCACAAACGAAACCAGGACAGCGAATACTGCCCGGCGTGTAATAGTCAGGACAGCGAGCGGCGCATGGCACATTGGTTTTTGAGAGGGGAGCAGGTGTTCCGCCCCGCCTGGTTCATTTCCTACCAGCCATACACTCCTGAGCCCACTCGCCCGAGCATTGAAAGGACGTCTGACATCCCGGTGATTTGTGAGACTCCGTTATCCAGTACCGAAGAGATTGAAAACTCGGTCACCGAAGAATGGAGCCTCCCGGAGGGATGGGGTTCGTGCACAACGGAGGAGGCGCTGTATGGAGTCTCTTCGGAAGGGTTTATCAGGCTTGCGCTTTCCTACGCTGAGCAAAGCGAAGGCGCGGAGCCGCTTGTCGAGCAAAACGCCGCTATAGTCGTATCCGCTTCGTCAAACCATAAGACCCATAACCAATCCTCAAAAGGGAAGGACAAGAAAAAACGAAGAGGCAAGCGGCGAAAGTAAGTGCGATTCAACATGGCTAAAGGGCAGAGCGACGAAGGAATGGCATCAAACGGTGCCGTTCCTTCTTGATGGCAACGGTCGCGTCGTCACCGAAATTGACATTGCCTGGCTAGTACACAATGCAGGTGTTGTTCACCTGCGCTTCACACTCACGATGTAACTTATCTAGTAAGTGGCTGCAACCACCTTTAAGAGACGCCAGGGCATTGTCAGCGCGGCTGGCATGCAGAAGCCTAAGAGGCGGCGCGCTTACCTTCAGCCATCTCGTCACCTCTTTCTCCATCCAAAGACCACTTTGTGAAGCTGTCATTAGCCAGCGAGCTCACGGTCTGATACGATGCAGGAAGAGCAAATCTTTGCCAAACTATCTATCAACAGGGGCACCGCTGATGCAGACTAAAAAAGAGCGGGAGCACCTCTCCTCGATCGTGCGATCGGCCGAGGTAGCTATTATCGGCAAGAACCTCAAGGGCGAGGTCACAAGCTGGAATGAGGGAGCAAAGCAAGTTTACGGCTATGATGCTCATGAAGTGATCGGCAGACCAATCTCGATTCTCGTTCCGCCAAACCACCTTGATGAAGTCCCTGAAATTCTAGATAAAGTTTTACGGGGTGAGAAAATTGATGCTTTTGAGACTCAAAGGATCACGAAGACCGGAGAGGTCATTGATGTACTGCTAACTATATCGCCGGTCATGGACAGGCTGGGAAATATTACAGGCGCCTCCACCATTGTCCATGACATAACCCGCGCCAAACGCGCGGAACGAGCATTGCGCGAGGCCAAAGATTTCTCGGACTGCTTGTTCCGATTCGCGCCTGATGCCCTGTTGCTCGTTGATGAGCAAGGCAGGATATGTTGCGTTAATCCCCAGGGCGAAACCTTATTTGGGTACAAAGAGCAAGAATTAGTGGGGCGAGCCGTTGAAATACTCATACCTGTGCGCTTCCGAGAGCGCCATGTCAGGCACAGGCAGGCTTATCAACAAGACCCCCAAAAGCGGATGATGGGCGTCGATCGTGCTCTCTGCGGACTGCGCAAGGATGGCAGCGAAGTTCCGGTAGCTGTATCGCTGAGCCCGATTCAGACGGATAAAGGAAAGCTGACAATGGCTGCGGTAAGAGATCTGAGTGAGAGGGTGCAATTTGAAGCCGCGCGCAAGCGAGCCGAAGATGCCCTCAGAGCCGCTGATGCCACCGTGCATGCTGCCGTGCCTGCTGCGGGTTTGCTTAATCGCCTGAATGTTGCCTCAGCATGGCTGGCAGCGATAGTGTCTTTGTTTGCAACCGCTGTGCTTGTAGGAGTATTTCTCAAGATCGATGCGCTGAGAAACCCCACTCCATTTGGTACCTATATACCGTTCAATTCGGCATTGTGCCTTCTTCTAACTGGCATTTCACTGTACATCGCCAATCAACGTCAGGTCTGGTTGCGGCGAATGGCCTTTATCTTTGGAGCAATCGTCACTTTCGTGGCGGCAATCACCTTTTGCGAATGGACTTTTGGATGGAATGCCGGAATCGACCTCTTGGCAGCGGAGCCTCTTTTGGAGGAGGATGGTTTTCCCGGGCGCATGGCCTGTAGCGCCGCAGCTGGCTTTCTCTTTCTTGGCGCCGGTATATGTGCGCTCAGCCTCAGGAGAACGTCAGTGTCTCATACATGCGCGCTGTTTGCCTGCTTAATTGGCTTAGTCACTCAGAGTGGATGGAATTTCGGTTTTCCCGGACTGGCATGTTTCGGCACAAGCAAGCTGATTGCCTATCCAATGACTGTAGCTCTCACGCTTGCGGGGATTGCCCTCCTTTTGTGCCATCCTCAGCATGGCCCGGCAGGGCTGATTGCCAGCCCCAGCCTCGGCGGGAAGGTGGCGCGCACATTGCTGCCGGTGATCGCCATTGTTCCGCTCTTCGGATTGCTGACAGGCGTCGGCCAAAGCCAATACGGAGACGTTATCATTCTCATTGTTCTAACCACGGTTGTCCTGCCCGCCTTTGTGTGGGTGGCAGCATCTACCATCGATAGGCTCGATCGGCAGAAAGATCAGGCACTGGATAAAGCCTTAATGAGATGGAAGGAGCTGGAGTCAGTAAACAGCCAGCTTGCCGATGCCAGAGACGAGGCGCTGGAGGCATCCAGGCTCAAGTCCATGCTCATTGCCAACATAAGCCACGAGCTGAGAACACCGCTCAGCTGTATCCTGGGCATCAACGAGCTTTTGCTGGGACAAAATGGAGAAGCTAAGCATAAAGAATTGCTGGTGGATGCGCAGGAATCGGCGCGCTTGCTGAAAGTGATCGTCGACGATCTTTTGGATTTGTCACGCGTTGAAGCCGGCAAGATTGCCCTTGAGGCAGTGCCATTCAACCTCCCGGAGGCCGTCCGCGAAACTTACAATCTCTGCGTTATTCCCGCCCAATGCAAGGATCTGGCTTTTGAGCTCAACTTAGACCCAACGTTGCCGGAGATAGTCGAAGGTGATTCTGCGCGCATCCGCCAGGTGCTGCTCAATTTGATCAACAATGCCATCAAATTCACGCGGGTTGGTAAAGTCACGGTAGAAGTCGTCAAGCAGGAGGAGATGGGAGGAGGGATTTTTATCCGCTTTGCTGTTACCGATACCGGTATTGGTATCTCGGAGGACAACCAGAGGCTGCTGTTTCTTCCTTTTTCGCAAGTAGGCAGCCTGGGAACGAGAAGACAGAATGGAGCAGGGCTGGGGCTGGCGCTGTGCAAAAGCCTGGTCGAGCTTATGGGGGGCACAATAGGCGTCAGGAGCAAGGAGTCGGAAGGCTCCGAATTCTGGTTTACAATCCCTCTCAAACCGACGTCAGTCGCCGAGCCCGAGCGTGCTCTTACTTTACGACAGCTAAACGGACTGACAGACAGGAGCGTGCTTGTCGTTGAAGACAGCCCCACTCTGCGAAAAATCATAGTCAAGCAAATTGAATCATTCGGACTGCGGGTCTCTTCTGCTTCGACCGGAGAAGAGGCGTTGGCTTTGTTTGCGCACAATCATTGGGACCTCGTTCTAATGGATGTCCATCTGCCTGATATGAGCGGGTTGAACGTAGCTGCCGAGATACGAAGGGCTGAAATTGGCGGCGATATGCGGGTGCCGATCGTGGCTATAACAGCAGCAGCGATGACAGGCGATCGTGAAAAATGTTTGGCCTCTGGAATGGATGATTTCCTGGGCAAGCCAGTGACCATGCCTCAACTGGAAAAGACTGTCCGGAAGTGGCTTGGCTAGCCGAACGCGCTACGCTTTCGAATGTTCACTCACGCTTCACATTGCAGGTTGTATCCTACGAATTGAACTAGCTGCATCTGGTGACGACCATGAATACAGAAGAACGTTTTTGGAAGAAGTGTCACGAGAAAAACGACACCCGCGAACGAGCGGTTGCTAATCATTATCTGCGCGGCAACGAAGAATATCATGTTGTTGCTTACACACCGACTGAGACTCGTGTCAAATTGAGCACTCTATGGCTCTCTGGCATGGAGACCGTTCTCGATGAAGTCGATCGTGAGTGGATGAAGGATGGCAGCCTGAAGGTGCTTGATGAAGAAACGTGCGATTTCTGGGTTTCGGAAGATACCGAGGAATTTGAATCGCGCCCTAGAAAGTCGCATGGTTGAGAGAGAGCAAAGTTCTTAGAACAATTTGTCCAATTGCTCTTTGCACAGCGACAATTGCTCGATGTCGTAATTCCATTTGTTGAGGAATTGAACATAGCGCGTCACGAGCGGATTCGTCTCGTCACCGCATTCGGGTGCAGCATCGGATTTGCACGTTCCCCTCGCGCTGAGCGCTACTAAAATTGCGCTTTGCATGGCGCGTGTGAATTTCTGAATATGGTTCTGTCCCACCGCGCGAATGATGGCTTGTGCGCGGCTCGCCACTCTTCGTGAAAGGGATGCCATCTCACGTTTGTTGTTTCTCTCGTGCGTGAGAGACATGTTGGTGGACATTACGAGATTTTTGACCAGCAAGTCGCAGGCGATTTCGGACGATTGCATTACCCTGACGAAAGAGGCAGGCAGACTGTTGGGCAGGCGGGAATCACCGGTTAACAAAGCGACGAAGAAACCGCGTGCCGTCTCTTCAGACTTCAGATACTCGATTATGCCCGGCAGCTCACTATCGAGCGAAGTTTCATTGGAGTCTATACGCTCGAGAAGTCGACCGGCATCTTCCACGGCTGATTGAAAAGTTGTTGTCATTGTTTACCTTCTTGAATAGCGACAAGGCAATGGGCATGCTGGGTACCAAGGTAATGCGGATGCCAGCGGCTACCTGATCGGATCGAGGACTTTTATCGTTTGTTGTCCGCCTTCTTCCAGCACTACTTCATCGTTGTTGATAGCCACAAGACTGATGTCGCGAAACTTTTGACCGGGCCCGAGACAGATTGCCTGCGGCAGCCGATTGGCCTCTCTGGTCGCCCTGTCGGTCGCGGATAAAATTGCCTTGTCGCCGATCATGCCGACCAATTTCAAGTCTTTTGCCAGCGATGGTCTGGCCGGCGGCATTGGCAGATCTGAGACGGGTAAGCCATCACCTGAGGCGAGCGCTCCCTGCGGCAGTATTGCCGGCGGTGCAGGGGGAAAATTGCCCTCAGGTGGTGGGGGCACCAAACTTTCTGGAATGTTGGCTCCATCTGACTTGTGACTGTCGGCGCGCCCTAATTCGGCTACGAGACTTGATTTCGGAAATGGCTTGAAGTTCGTGAGGGGTGCGAAGGGATTGGGTCGCCCTGTCGACATTCTCGCTTGCATAGCGGCCTCTCTAGGATCTATGGCCGGTCGAATCGTGCGCATTGCGGCGTCCGTTGAGGAGTCGATTCTTGGAATAGCCGACGGCTCGGATGTGTTAGGCTGAGCTGTCTGAGGGGACGGCAGAGCATTAACAATCGTCTGTTTCGGTTGACCGATTTTCTCAACCACTTTTTTGGGGTCGAGCGACGCTAATGGTGCAGAACGCGCAGCGGGTTTTCTGTCCAACCGCTGATTGCCTGCCATGATATTGCTGTCCTGGTCGGCATTATCGCCGTGGTGCACCCAGAGATAAGTGCCCAGGATAAGCAACCCGCCGCCAAGAATCAATAGAATCAGTCTCATGTCTCAATTCCTCAAGGAAGATAGTACACCGACAGGAGAAACGTCATCACAGGTTGAGTGAGCTTCAGCTTTCTTCCCTTATCGCTTGCTTTATCCTGGTCACCTTTTCGATCCGCTATCGGCATAGCGACAATGACTTGCGACATGCCCATCACTCGCTCATAAGATTCGAGCTTGTTTAGAAAATCGATCAGATTTGCATATTGTCCGGTAACATAAACATCCTTTTTCAGGCGTTTCAAACCAAGCGTGCTGCCGATATCGCTTGGCTCGGTCGTCGATTTGTGACCTTCTGTCTGCCGTGAGGCCATCGTTTTGGAACCCAGGCTGGCGGTGCTTCCACTTTCGTGAAGCAAATCCACGATTTCTTTTTCGGACGCTTTTTCCGTGTCCATGCCGGGCAGCTCAAAGGAGATTATGTCGACACCGGCTTCATCAGCCATTTTTTCCATATCCAGGATGGCGAGCTCCAGATTGGGACGGCTGGGAACTGCGTGTCGCAGCGCAGAAATATCACTTTCGAGAGCTTGTTGCTGGCGCTGTATTTTTTGGCGCTCGGCAAGTTTGTCAATCAAATTCCCTTCTTCCTGCCGTCGCTGATTTAGTTCTGTCGCCTTCTCAATATCTTCGGTTATGGTCGGGTATGTGAGCGAAAGTCCGATGATGACGGCGGCTCCAAAAACTATGAGCAGAAACGCATATTTGAAAGGCATTGATAATCACCTCTTCTCGCCGTCGTCGGCGCTGCTCAACATCGAGTGACGCAGCTCCTCGTTTTTCAATGTCAGGGGCGGTTGCGAATGTGGTGCCTGGCTGTCGCCCGCCACCGGTGGTGCGGAAAAAGTGCCGATCGTGGCGCTTACGGTAAAGTCAAGCTTTTGCGGGATCTTTTCATGTCTGGCGATCCACTCCACCTGTGATTGGCTCAGATATGGCGAGCTGCCCAGATTGATAGCCAGGTTGGAAACGCTGGAAAAATCTTGCGCAACGCCGTCCACTTTTACCTCCTTGCCGGCAATGATGATGCGTTCGATTTGCACCCCGCGGGGCGTATGCGCTTGAATCTCCCCGAGCAGTACCGACCAGCGATTGGTGCGCTTGAGCAATGTATCCAGAGCTATCTTTCTGTTGGAAAGCACAGTAGCATCTTGCTTCATTTTGGACAGCTCTTTCAGCTCTTTCTTTTTGCTTTCTATTGAAGCGCTGATGTTTTCCAGCTCATGCTCCTTATTCGGGATGTCGAAGAATCTGACAAAGGCGTACACGCTCGTTGTGATGAAAAGCAGCGCCAGAGCCGCATAAAGAGTGGGCTTATACCAGTGTGCGGGTCGCTCTTCCTGAGAGATTACTTGTGTTGCGCGCTCATCATAAAGGAGAGGCAGCCGTCCCTCTTTGTTGAGGTCGAGATCAACAGTGAAGGAAGGGTTCCAGGTTACCTCAATAGCTGAGCCGATGAGCGACGCCATGATGGGGCGCATTCTCTCGACGATAAGGTCCTCATCGAGCACAAAATCCCTCAAGGAATCGGCAACCACGGTGCGAATACCGAGGCGATTGTGGATGAATTGATCCAGCTGCGGCACCATGCATCCCGAGCCGGTCAATAAGACTTGATCGACTTTTACATCACCCACTTGCGATTTGTAAAAGTCCAGGGAGCGGGCAAGCTCGTCGGCGATGTCACCGAAAACGGTGCGGGCCACCTGCGCTGCCTGTCCCATGCGCGCATCTTGCGGTGGACCGCCGAAGAGCACCAGCTCCGGAAGAATATCGAGAGCTTGATCGAAATGAATATCCAGGCTTCTCGAGACTGCCTCAGTGATTGTCTCGACGCCCATGATTATCGACCTGCCGAACAATGGCATGGCGCTGCGAACTACATTGATGTCCGTCGCATCGTGCCTGATGTTGACGATCATCGAAAGGTGCCCTGAAGATCCAAGGTAGCCGGCAAGGGCAAGGCTGCGGATGACGGAAAGCGAAGAGATATCGACGCGACCGAGACGGACACCTGCCGAATCAGCCATGCGCCAGTAAGCCTCGATGATTGAACGCTGTATCGCCGCCAGGATTACGTCCACGCGCCTCACACCATCAGCGTCGGTGCGCTCTGTCGCCGGCATCAGCGACCAATCCAAATTGGCGTCGCTTATGGGAAACGGGACGTGGTTGGTCGCTTCTTGCGTAACAACGTCCGCCAGCTCCTCGTCAGGCATGCCGGTCGGAACCGGCATCAGGCGAATAACCACAGCTTGAGCTGGTACGGCAATGTTAACCACAGGCGACGGACCAGAGGGCGGTATATCGGCTTGATTCATAAGGTCGAGGACCACTTCGCCTACGGTCTCCGGGTCTGCGACCAGTCCTTCCCGTACGGTGTTGGGTGGTGTCGGCTGGCAAGCAAAACGCGCCACTTCAATGCCGGAGCGAGTTTTCTCGAGCTGGATGAGCGTGATGCTGTCGCTGTTGATGTCCAGCCCGAGGACGGGACCTTTCTTTTTGCCAAAGCCGAACAAATTCTTTCCTCTGCCTTCTAATGCATTATCTCAGAGTTCATTGGCTTCATTTGCCAAAGTCTTGGAGGCTTTTTCGTGCCGCCTATCGCTTGCATTTCTGAGTTCATTATGCCCAAACCGCTGTCGGCGGGATAAAAGATGGCAATGGCGGCGCCGATTGCCAGCGCCGGGCCGAATGGAAATGGTTTGGAGACCTTGGTTCCGGCACGCACGGCACCTACAAGCGCTCCGAACACGCCCGCAATAAGTGCGCCGATGAGAACCGCCTGAATGCTGGCGGCAATGGGCTCGGCGGGGTTGAATACCCGGACGATGGCGAACAAAAGCGCGAAGATGACCGTAAATGAAATAACGAAGCCGATTATAGCGGGCCGTATGCATTCGCTGAGGATGCCTTGTTTTCGCATCTCCATCATTAGATACGTCGCCCCCATGAGGCAGCCAACAATGAAGCCAATGAAAAGAGCAACACACAGCGACTGCCAGCCGAGCCATGCGGATATGAGCGCAGAGAGCACGGCATCGCCTCCACCCATGACCTCGATTTCTTCCTCCTCCTCCTCTTTTGCAGATTCACCCTTCGTCGTTATGACCGTTGCTTTCTTCGCCTCCTCTCTTTCGCTCGCGCATTCAACGTTACTTGCCGCGGGCATGCTCACCTCAGTAACTGATGCTGCTTCATTCGCTTGCGCTTGTTCTGCGCTGCCTGCCTTTTCACTGGCTGCGGCCGCGGCAATCTCTTGTTGCGTTTGAGCGTCCGTTTCGTTAATTAGCGCTTGTTCTGCGCTGCCTGCCGTTTCACTGGCTGCGGCCGTGGCAATCTCTTGTTGCGTTGTGGTCAATGGGCCGGCCGCGACTTCTTGTGGTTGCCGGGCGTTTTCTGGGTTGCTTGAAAGAGTGATCTCGGCGCCGCGAAGAGTGGTTTCTTGCGCCCCCGCCCCGCTCCCCGTGCTGTTCGCGGACCCAGACTTGGCCTTGGCGCCTTCAGCCAGCTCCGGATGTTGCATGAGGTAGAGTTTCAATCCATAAAATGCCAGAAAGTCGAAGATGATGTAGCTGGCACCAATGCCTGCCATTGTGCCCAGGAGGTCTTGTCTGTACACACTGGAGAAAATAATGCCAATGATGATCGAGGGATAAGTGATTTCGTGCGGTATAAGCTTCTCTCGAAAATCAGTTATGCACACGGCGATAAGCGCTGATGAGAAGTAGAGCATTCCTACCGCGTCCGGCGTCAGCCCAAAGTAGTAAACGATGAGCACGAACCATGAGGCCGTGAAAAACTCCACAAACGGATAGTGCCAGGAAATCGACTGGCAGCAGAAGCGACATTTTCCGCCCAGCAAGAAGTACGAAAGGATAGGAATGAGATCAAACGGATGCAGGTTTCTCTTGCATTTGGGACAGTGCGATGCCGGATGAAACAGAGAGGTCTCCGCCAGCGAGCGCAGAGCGAGTACATTGAGGAAACTGCCGACGCAGGCACCAATCACAAAGGTCAGGGCATAGAGAAGCGGCGGGTTCTGCACGAGAGTGTCCATTAAGTGAACTCCCTCTGCTCTGTGACCAGTGCCGCAAATGTGAGAATGAGAATGATGTAGGCGAAGATGTAGCTCATCAGATAGGTGATCACTTCCCCATCCGGAGCTCTTCCATAGAGGAGCTGTGCACGTATTCTCGTCAGCCCGCCAAAATCCGGGAGCAGCCAGAAGAGGTATTGCAGGAATGTAGAAATGACTGGATTTTGAGAAAGCTTGCCCAATTCTATTAGCGAGTCGCCCATGTGGGCAGACAACCATAGACTTACTGTAAACAAGACGCTCATGACAGGGGTTGTGAAAGTGGAAAAGAAGGTGGCAAGAGCAGTGACGAAGAGCAGTTCCAAGTAAATGAGCCCTATTTGTTGTGTGAGCTCACAGATGGGTTGGCTGAAGTCACCGCCTTGAAAGGCTCCTGTCTGAAGGGAAAGCAGGAGCGCAAGAAACCCACCCATAGCCGCCACCATGACCAGAACGCACAAGCATAAGCCGATGTACTTTCCCAGTATGAACTGCCAGCCGCTGACGGGCTTGGTGAAGATGATGTATATGGTTCTTCTTTCCAGCTCTTTGTAGACCAGGTTGGTTCCGGCAAAAACAGCGATCACCCCGCCTATGGTGGCAATGGCCGAAAGTCCAATGTCCTTTAAGATGCGCACGTCCTGCCCGACTGAAAGGGAGCCGAGTACGATGCCAAATATGGTGGCCATGCAGGCGAATAAAATGAATGCGTAGAGAATGCGATCTCGCACGGTCTCGCGAAAGGTATTGATGGCAATGGCCTGCACTGCATCAAGCTGCTTCATATCAACTTACCTGTGCACTCTCCCCTGCTGCCTGGCTGGATTCTCGGCTCGCGCTTTCAATCACCGAGAGGAAGTAGTCTTCAAGATCGCGATAGCTTCCATTGTTCGAGATGGCGGAGATTTTTTCCTGCCCGACCAATTTCCCTTGATTTAAAACCCCCACCCGGTCGCAAACTTCATTGACATCTGGAAGCAGGTGTGAATTGAAAAAGATGGTTTTGCCCGCCTTCTTCAGCTCGGCGAGGATATGGCGAACATCTTTGCGGCCTATAGGATCCAATCCTGACATGGGCTCGTCCCAGAAAATCAATTCGGGCTCGTTGATCAACGACTGCGCGATGCCCAGCCTTTGAAGCATTCCTTTGGAATATTTGCGCATTTGCACGTCCTGGGGTCCTGTGAGATTGACAAGAGCGAGCAGCTCTTTGATGCGTTTCGTCCGTTCTGCTCGCGGCAATCCGAAGAGTTGCCCGACGAAATCAAGGAATTCGTAAGCGGTCAAATGGGAATAAAAATATGGATTTTCAGGCAGGTAACCTATTCGCGACAGGGCCCTTTTGTCTCCCGGCGGAAGCCCGAATACGGTAACGCTCCCGCTGGTAGGGCGAATGAGCCCAAGCAGGAGTTTTAGCGTCGTCGTTTTGCCTGCGCCGTTGGGGCCTATGAGGCCATAAGTTTCACCCTTGCAGACAGAAAGAGAAAGCCCATCCAGGATGCGCGCTCGCCGGCGTAGAAAATTGCTTGTCAGATCTTTAGATAGATTGGTCGTCTCAACAACCGCATCTGCCATCAATTGCCTTTCTGACCGGTAGTTTTCTTATTTTGCGTGATTATCTTGTAAAGCTCTGCTGTTGCTGCTCTCAATCTTCTCGACACTTGCATCTGCGAGATGCCCAGACGGCGAGCCACCTCTGTCTGACTCAAATCCTCATAGAAGGTGAGCTGCACTACTTCTCTAAGCCCGTCGCGCAATTGCTTTATAGCCTCAGCCAGCATGAATCTGTCTTCTTTGGCCAATTGATTGCTTTGATATTTGCCGTCAACAAGAGTGTCGATCAAAGACTGCTCGCTTCCGGCATCGTTGGAGAGAGCCTGGTCGAGCGAAATGAGCGTGCGACGCCTGTCCACCTCATATGCTTCGTTGACTCTCGACACCGGAATTTGCAGCTCGTGCGCGATTTCCACATCAGATGGCTCGCGGCCAAGACGTGCTGTCAAGTTTTGCACCAATCTATTGATGCGGAAAGACAATTCCTGCAATTCGCGTGGTGCGCGAATCATCGCTGTCTTATCTCTCAGATAATGGCGGATTTCGCCCGTAATTAAGTGCGTGGCATAAGTCTGGAACTTGGCCCCGGCGTCGGGCTTAAATTGATCCACGGCCTTTATTAAACCGATGGAGCCGACCTGGATTAAATCTTCGACCGGGTCGGTCGAACGACGAGCCAGACCATATGCAATTCTCTTTACCAGGGGCAACGACGCCTGGATGATCGCGTCCCGAAGGGCGGGATCCCTGGATTCTGAATAGACAGACAACCAATGATGAATCTGGTCCTGCCCCTTGCCCGCATCTAACTTGGCGTTTGTGGCGGCGCCGACCGCTGCCTGTTTAGCCTGCACGCTCTTGCTGCTCACTACCACTCTCTCGTGTACCCGCGTGATTAATATTGTAGAGCCTTAAGGCAGATTATCAAACAAAAAGGTTAAACGCCAGTACCTGGAAAAAGAAAGATCAGTGCAGCTGGTTGATAACCGTGAAAATTGGCAGGTACATGCCCACGACCACCGAGCCCACGATGCCTCCAATGCCAACAACCATGATGGGTTCGAGCAATGAGGTCATGGCTTCGACGGCGTTTTCCACCTCCATGTCATAAAAGTCGGCAACCTTTGTCAACATCTCGTCCAGATTGCCCGTCTCCTCCCCTACCGCAACCATTTGAGTGACCATGGGAGGGAAGAGCGAATTTTTCGCCATCGGCTTGGAGATGGCACCGCCCTGGCGCACTTCGTTATAGACACGCTCCACCGAGCGGGCGATGACGGCGTTGCCGGCTGTATCCTTGACCACGTCGAGGGCGGAAAGCATGGGCACGCCGGCTTTAATAAGGGTGCCGAAAGTTCGGCAAAAACGCGCTATGGCCACTTTTCGGGAGAGATCTCCTGCCAGAGGCAGGTTGAGGAAAGCGCCATCGACATGGATCCTGCCGGCATCCGTCCGGTAATAATTTCTGAGCACAATTAATGAAACGAGACAGAGCCCAACGAACACCCACATCCAAAATGAGCGCATGTATTCGGAAAGACCCATTAAAAACCTTGTGTAGGCCGGCAGCTCGCTGCCTATGTTTTTGAAGAGATTTTCAAAAATGGGCAGGATGAAGGTCAACATGGCCCAGAAGACGACGATAGAAACGATTAAAACGACAGTTGGATAAACCATTGCCGACCGCACTCTATTGTTGAGCTTCTGCCTGGCCTCGAGAAAATCGGCCAGTCTCTTCAAGACTTCAGCAAGAAATCCGCCCGTTTCACCTGCCCGCACCATCGATATATATAGTTTGTCGAAGATGTCCGGATGCCTCGACAGCGCATCTGAAAGGCTGAGACCTGCCTCCACCGACCGGCGGACCTCATCCAGAGTCTTGCGCAGCCTTCTGTTTTTGCACTGCTCGACGATGATCGTAAGCGTTCTCAGCATCGGCACGCCGGCGCTCACCATGGCAGAGAACTGGCGGGAGAAAACCACCATGTCCTTAATTGTGACGGGCTCAAACATGGTCAGAATGGATTCGAGATTAGACTGCCAATTGGCGTCGAAAGAGAAGCCCGCGCGTCCCAGGGGCTTAATCTCCACGACGTCAAGTCCGCGCGCCGTCAGTCGCGCCCTGAGAGCAGTAGGCGATTCGGCCCTGGCGTGGGCTTCTTGAATCCTGCCGCTGGCGTCCTTGATCTTATAAACGAACTCCATGCTCTCTCATCCAACAATCTCAGCTGCGAATTTGATTCCTTGCTCCGTTCATATTAAAAGCTTCCGAAGCCGGGATTGGGATTTCTCTTCATCCCGCTCTGGGCATATCCGCGCGAACCGGAGGCTATAAGCTGCTCCAGATCGTCGGGACGGCTTGTTTTGGCGAGCGCCTCCATGTCGCTGACGATGTTGTTTTTGACCAGGCCGGCGAGGGAAGATTCGAGCGTTTGCATTCCCTGATTGCCGCCCATTTGCATCGTCGAATAAAGTTGCGCCGTTTTCGCCTCGCGGATGAGGTTGGCGACGGCTGTGTTGTTGATCAGCACTTCAACTGCCAGCACTCTTCCCCGAGTGACCGCAGCGCCGCCGACATTTTCGGTGAGCCGGGGAAGGAGCGTCTGACTGACAACCGCCACCAGACCATTGGAGAGCATGATTCTAATCTGCTGTTGCTGAGCCGGCGGAAAGACGTCGATGACGCGATCGATGGTTTGCAAGGCCGAGCTCGTATGCACCGTTCCAAACACCAGGTGTCCGGTTTCTGCTGCGGTAAGCGCCAGGTGAATAGTTTCCAGATCGCGCATCTCGCCGACGAGAATGACATCTGGATCTTCTCTCAACGCCGCTCTCAAAGCGTTGGCGAAAGAATGAGTATCGCTTCCCAGCTCCCTCTGGCTGACGACGGAACGTTTGCTTGTATGAATGAATTCGATCGGATCTTCGATTGTCAGGATATGATCTGCTCTGTTGGTGTTTATCCAGTCAATCATCGAAGCCAGAGTCGTGGATTTGCCGGAGCCCGTCGGACCGGTGATGAGAACCAGCCCGCGCGGACGTTGGGCGATTTCTTTGACAATGGGCGGCAGCCCCAGTTCTTCGAGCGTCGGTATGAGAGAAGGCACCATGCGCAGTGCAGCCGCATATGTTCCTCTGTCGCGGTAGACATTGACTCTGAATCTGCCGATGCCGTCAAGACCGTAGCTCATGTCGAGCTCGAGAGTCTCCTCCAGCGTCTTCTTCTGATCGGGCGTGAGGATTGAAAAAATGAGGCGCTGAATTTCCTCTTTATCCAGTGGCGCAAGCTGGCTGCGGATCAATTTGCCGGCCACGCGAATAATAGGAGGCTGCCCGGCTTTGAGGTGCAAATCCGATGCGGATCGATCTGCAACCATTTGCAGGATTTCTTGCATGTCGATGGTCATATTCCGCTCTCCAGAAAGCTAGGCGATCGATGAACTGCGGGCACCCGACCGCCTCGGCGTCAGGCAGTACGGGCATTCGAGCCAATCACCATGTATGGTGGCGTCACATCCGGCGCAGCTCTGCTCGAGGGTTGCCTCTTCTTTGCTCAAACCGCATTTGGGGCAGCTTGCCCAGTCCTCCTGCTGCAGAGTGCCGCAGCGAATGCAGGAAGTCTTGAGCTCATGCTGGCAGAAAGGACATTTGATGAAATCTTCGCCAATCGGATTGCGGCATTTTGGACACAGGGTGTCTTCACCTTCGGTGTCGGCAAGCGTGACGCGAACCACTTCATCGGCTGTCGTAAGACCTTGTCCGACCAGCCTTATGCTGTAGTCTTTGAGGGGAACCATGCCGGATTGCTTGGCGGCGAATCTGATCATTGCCGTAGTCGAATCTTTGGAAACCAGATCTCTCAATTCATCGTTCATCCTCATTACTTCGAACACGCCGATGCGGTTTTTGTAGCCGGTTCCGTTGCAGTTTTCACAGCCGGCTCCCTTGCGGAAGACAGGCCAGCCATTTTCATCCATGCGGAAGCGATAGTACTGTGCCGTCGAGTCGGCGACGCGCTCTTGCTTTTTGTCCAGAACGCCCAGATATTCCAGCGCGCTTCTGTCGGGCGAATAGTCTTGCGCGCAGTCGGCGCAGATGCGGCGAACAAGACGCTGCGCAATGACGCCGATTGTCGCTGATGCCACCAGGTATGGATCCACCTCCATCTCCGCCAGGCGCGTGATGGCGCCCGGTGCGTCGTTTGTGTGCAGCGTCGTGAACACCAGGTGTCCGGTCAGCGCAGCTTCAACGGCGATTTTAGCCGTCTCTCTGTCGCGTGTCTCTCCCACCAGCATAATGTCCGGATCTTGTCGCAAGAAAGAACGCAGAATGCGCGCAAAATCCAGACCTTTCTCTCGCAAGACTTGCACTTGCGTGATGCCGTTCATCTCGTATTCAATCGGATCTTCTGCAGTAACAATGTTTACTTCGGGTGTATTGCGCTCGGCAAGAGCGGAATACAAAGTGGTTGTTTTGCCTGAGCCTGTGGGACCGGTGACGAAAACTATGCCGTAAGGTTTTAACACCATCTCGCGGATGATCTCGAGCGTGCCTTCGTCGGTAATCAGCTTCTCCAACCCCAGCATCGTGCTGGATTTATCCAGCATTCTCATGACTACTTTTTCGCCGTGCTTTGATGGAATCGTGGAGACACGGAAGTCGATGTCCTTGCCTGAGAAGCGAACGCGGATGCGCCCATCCTGCGGCAGGCGCCGCTCGGCAATGTCCAGATCGGCCATGATTTTGTAACGCGAGATGAGAGCAGCCAGCACCGCCTTTGGTAGCTTGCGATCGATGAACAAAACGCCGTCCAGGCGATAGCGAATCACCACGGAGCGCTCGGACGGCTCAACGTGAATATCTGAGCAATGGCGCTTGATTGCTTTGGCCAGAATCTGGTTGGCGAGCAACACAATAGGGGCGTCCTGAGCTTGTTTTTGCAGGTCGAGATTGTTTATCTCCTCCTCATTTTCCGCCATCACATCGAGCGTTGAAAGATCCACTTCAGACTCGATGAAGGTCTTTTCCGCCGCTTCTTCCGACTCTTCCTTGAGCTGATCCTGGCGGTTGGCGTAAATCGTTTCCATAAAGTGCTGGAAATCGTCTTCCGTGCACACCATCGGCTTGATCTGCATTCCTTTGAGACGATATTTGATGTCGTCCAAAGCCAAAAGGTTGTTCGGGTTGACCATCGCTACGGTAAGTAAGTTGCCTTCCTGGGCGACAGGCACCAGCTGGTGCTGGCGCATTACGGTCTCCGGAAGCAGCTCCAGGGCCCCCAGCTGCGGTTCGGTGGTGGCTAGCGATATGTACTTAACGCCAAACTGCAATTCAAGGGCGTTTTGGAGATGACTTTCGTTGGCGAGACCGAGACGCGAGAGGATGAGGCTTATCGGCTCGCCCGTCCTGAGCCGCTCTTGCTGCACCATCTTCAGCTCGTCCGGCGTAATGAGCCCATTGTCGACGAGCAGTTCACCAAAATCTTTCTTGATAAGAGCCATTAACGGGTCCCCTCAGTTGCCCAAAGCAGTCAGCTCATAAGACTGTGGAAATTAGTAATTGTCGGCTGACAGATAAATACGGGAGAGCTTCTTTTTCATAACTTTCCACGAAAGTCCAGGTAAATACCAATTGCTGATTTCAGTCAATCCAGACGACGATATGATCTGCAAGCCGTCCGGGGATGATGGAAAGTCTCAAGCTGAAGTCTTTGCCCGACATTCTGACCTTGATGCGCCCGTCTTGCGGGATCATTCGCTCTTGCATATCAACGCGGCCCATGCGCCTGAATCTGGCAGCCAGAGCAGAAAATAGGATGCGAGGCAGCTTTCTCACGATCATCAACTGACCGGCAATCCGATAATGCACCAGCACCTGCCGCTCCTGCGCTTCGATGTGCACGGTCGAGGCGCCTTTGGCAATGGCATTGGCGAGGATTTGATTGCAAAGCATGATGACGGCTGCGTCTTCGGCCTCTTTGATCCCGGCTTCCATGCTTTTCTTGTCTTGAGGCTCGACACGCACAGCGGCGGCGCTGGGCTCGGGCTCGCATTCCGGGAAAGCCTCGGGGGCGGATTCCTTGGGTGGAGTGATTGCTTTGTACTCTCCTGTCGACCACACTTCCAGAACGTCTTGTTTGGCGCTCTGTGAGGTCGGCGAATAATATCTGCCGAGGTTTGCTGTGAGTGCGTCTTCCTTGGACTCAACCGGCTCAACACTTTTCTCGTCTTGCTTGCCGTCACTCTCCTCATAAGTTTTGGGTGGCTCGACAATTTCATTCTCGTTGGTAGCCGTCGCAGAACCACGTCCAGGCTCGGCTTTCTCGCCCTTGCTTGTTGCCTCGGCAATTTCTCGTGTCGCCCCTTCTTTGGATGCCGGTTTCTCTTCTTCGAGCGCTTTTTCGCGCTCCTTCTCAGCTTCCGTTGCTGCTGCCTTCTTATCTTGGACGGGCTCCGCTTTTTCTGTCTCGGCTTCCTTGGCGGCGGCTCTCTTATCTTCGACGGGCTCGGACTTTTCTGTCTCGGCTTCCTTTGCTGCTGCTTTCTTATCTTCGACGGGCTCGGTCTTTCCTGTCTCGGCTTCCTTGGCGGCGGCTTTCTTATCTTCGACGGGCTCGGATTTTTCTGTCTCAGCTTTCCTTGCTGCCGCATTCTTATCTTCGGCGGGCTCCGCTTTTCCCTTTTCGGCTTCCCTCGTTGCGGGCTTATCTTCTCCTGCCCGCTCAGCGCGCTCTTTACTAGCGGTTTCGGAAGCCGAGCCTGCCAGACCTAATGTTTCCCTTTCCAGCTCCTCCACGAGCAATGCAGCAAGACTGGCTGTTGTTCGGGGAGCTTCGCCGCTCGTGCCTTCCGGCATCACCAGCTTTGGTGCGGCATCTTCTTCTTTCTTTGCCGGCTCAGGAGGCTTTTCTTCATTTTTGGCTTCTGCTGCCAATTTTGACTCTTCCTCAGCGGATGTGGATCCTTCCTTCTCCGTTAAAGAAGATGGCTTGCTTTCCTCTACCTTGGCTTGTGCCGGCTCGGCAAAAGCCGCGCTGGGTTTGATTGTTGCTTCCGGCTCGATGGCAGCAAACTGGCCCGTATCGATGTCTGATGCTTTGAGAGCTGGTTTGGCAGGCGTTTCGTCCTTTGTGGGTTTGGCAGGCGCTTCGTCCTTTGCAGGTTGGGCAGGTCCTTCCTCCGTCGCCGGCTTGGCAGGCCCTTCTTCCCTGACGGGCTGGGGCGCATCAGCTTGAACGGCGGAGACGTCAGACGAATCCGTAACGGGCTCATTGACTGTAATGGCAGCGAAAGTTCCGGTGTCGACCCTCGAACCGTCCAGGCGTGCTCTTGCTCCATTGGCTGCAGGCGCCGACGATGCGGGAGCTGTCTCTCTGGCGGCTGGCGTCGGCGGCGGCTCTGGCTTCTCAGGCGCGAGAAGGTCTTTCAAAGTTTGTTTCTGAGCTGGCTTAGCGGGCTCTGCCTTGGCAGTCTCCACCTTGGTTGCCGGTTGAGCTTCTTTAGCAGCAGGCGTCTCGGCTGCCTTCTTAGACGGTCTTCCCTGGGCGAGGAAATCTTTGTAGCGGGTTTCCATGAAGATGATGAACTCATCTTCCGTGCAGACCGCCGCCATGATCTGTTTGCCGGCGAAAGCGACTTTGGCAATGCCCAGCCCTTCGGTATGGTTGGGATCGACCATTGCCACCGTCACTCTGTTGCCCAGCTCGGAAACAGGAACAAGCAGGTGCTCTCGCATCAGTGATTCAGGCAACTTGGTAAGCAGGTCGTAGTCGAGCGGGCAGCGGGCAAGCGACACGTATGTGCAGCCGTATTGCAGTTCGAGCGCATTTTTCAAATGATGCTCGTAAGCCAATCCCAACCGGGCAAGAACTACGCTCATCGGTTCGCCGGTGCTTTTGGCTTCCCTGGTGGCGAGAGCCAGTTCTTCTGGTGTGATTTGCCCGTTGTCTACTAGGATTTCTCCAATCGGCTTTTTGACGAGGGGCATCGAGGACTTACCTTTCTTGTGACCTTAGATTCTGGGTGTATTGACGTTGCGACTCCAGCCAGGCGCACTGTGGCCGTGTCAAACATTGTCGTCAAGAGGTTCCGCCAAGTGCTGACGCGATATTTGTGCCCGTGCAGCCTTATCGCTAAACGAAATGTTCTTTTCTTGCATAGACAATCCACTGGGCATATCAATCACGGTGGTATTAGAAGTCGATGTGCAAGAATAGACCATCGATCTGTAAATTCCTAGCATTCAGGTAAACAAGGAGAGAAGCTTATCATCGGGCGCGGATGGTGTTGGAAGGGCGGATAATGGTGCTTGCATTTCCGGTGGCGCATGATGTCCGACGCTGAAGCCGGCAGGGCAGAAGCTGTCCGTCAATTGCACACGGTCGTCTCCACCCGCCTGTTTATAGCCAGCATTCTGACGATTATTCTCTTTCGTATCCCATACGCGGTGCTCCTGGTCAATACATTCTGGTTTCCAACAGATGTGAGGTGGTGGACCGTTCCGAGCATCCTTCTTCTCTTTGCCGCTGCTCATCTCCTCCTTCTCTGGCAGGAAACGCCGGCCGGGTGCCGATTTTTTGCTCCAATCTTTCATGGCTCTCCGCCCATTGTCTACTATAAATGGCTGACATTGGGCAAAAGCGCGCTTGCAATCGGCGACCGGCAGGTGCTCTATGGGGCAATCGATGCTTTGAATCTTACGTTTTGGGGAAATGTGCAAATTTGCTCGCGGGCGTTGCGGGGCGACGAAACACTGGTCGCCGGGCAAGACAAGGATAAGCTCGACATCGTACTCAAGGTGCCGATGGGTGCTGCACGGCTGGAAGATCAGAAGTTGTTTGTCGAGGAGGTGAAGAAGCATCGTCCGGATGTCGTGATTAACAAGCGGCTTGCCAAACGCCTGGCATCACCTGTGGTTCCCGGAGCGACGAATGCGCTTCTCTTTGGCGCCATCTTCATTACGTTGTATGTTTTCGACGTGGCGCAGGCAACGCTTGGATATTTGGAAAATTTGAAGGAATACCATCTTGCTGCGGAGGCAGCGGCGAAAGGCGATAAGGCCAAAGCCGAAGAGCATTTGAAAGTTGGAGATGATATTCGCCTTTCGCCCTTTCCATTCTCGCTGGCGAACAAAACTCTTCTCACCGATGGGTCGGCAGCAGCAGATATTCTTGTGGCGAGGGCATATGCCTTGTTTTACATGGGGCGCAAGGCCGAGGCTGTGAAATCCTGTCAGGAAGCGGAAAAATTCGATGCGAAGGATTTTCGCGTCAGTTTGAGCTTGGCTCGATTTCTGGCCGAAAATGGCGAACATAAGGCCGCCCGCGTGCAGCTCGCCAAAATCATCGACGAGCACGTCGGCTCGCTGGTGGCTCGCATGTATATGGTTGCTCTTCTCGAAGGCGACAATAAAGCCGCCCTGGCCAAACGGTTTTACGAAATCTACAAAGAAGATCTTGACAATGAGCTCTACGGCGAAGAGCCGATGTGGCCGCCTGGGCAACACAAGGCGCCTTGGGAAAATTGGTACCGCGAGGATATGCACTTTGTTTTCGATAAATTGGTGCGTTCTCAACGTTGATCCTGCATTAGCGGTTGCAGCGTGGTAATCTCTTCCCCTGGTTTCACTCAACTGAGGTGAAGTTATGCGCTGCCGAACAAATCGCCCGCTAATCTTTTCGTTGCTGCTCAGCGTTTCAGCAGCCGGTGTGCTTACAATCGCTCCAGCCGCCTTCTGCCAAAATCAACCGATGAGCACGGACGTATCGATGACTCTTTATCACGTGGTCAGGGGGCAGAACGGGCAGCAATTGTTGGTGACACCGCAAGGACAGGCGGTTCCCCTTCCGGGCGCGGGTGTGGACGGTCACCGGGTGGCAGTCTACAAAGGCAGCAATGGCGGGCAGCAATGGTACGTCGACAAAAGCGGGCAGCAAGTAGAATTGCCGCCCTTCGGAATGCCGTATGCATATGGGCAGCCGTTTTACGGCCAGGCCCCTTATGCACCGACTTACGGACAGCCTGTCCCGGCTGGATATTACGGGCAGTCACCCTATGCGAATTATGGGCAGCCGTACTCCGGCAGCCAGCCCATGTATGGTGAGCCGCCTTATCCTGCTCCTGCGCAAACGACGGTCAATGTGGCGCCCTCATCGAGCTCTTCATCTGGCGGCGGAAGCAGTGGTGGCGCGGGTGGTGGCTCTGGATTCGGCAGTGGTCTTGTAGGGAGCATGCTGGGATCGGCAATCGGCAGCGCATTGGGTAATACCTTCGGCGGTGGCGTGCCTTACGGAGTTCCTATGTATGGCGGTGGTGTCGGAGGTGGTGGCCCCTACTATGTAGGCGGCGGTGGGCGCCACGTTGTGATCAACAATAACGACGTCAACAACATCAACGATTTCAATCAGTGGAAAAACCAGCATAACTGGTACAACGACCAAGTGAACAACGGAAAGTATAAGAATGCATGGTGGCCGGGAAAGGATCACGGATTTCCCAACCCTGCCCGCGGCAATGACGGAAGGCTGTATGCAGGAGATGGCGGCGAGCGTCGCGATAGTGGATTCGGTGGCGAACGCCGCGAAGGCGGCGGCGAAAGAGGTGGCGGCGAGCGGCGCGAAGGCGGCGGTGAAAGAGGTGGCGGCGGCCGCCGCCGTTAAAAGCTTTTCCTGTGCTAATCGCGGCGGGAAAACTCACTTCGGCGATGAAGGAATCAAGATGGCCATATTAATGAGTTTCGTCAATCGTTCGTAATTTTCATAACGGTCGTTGTAGGTAAAGACGCGTTTCGTTGTAAATATGCGGAATGAGCGTATTCCGTATGCAGTTACTTCAACAACAGATAGAATTTCCGCCCACGGCACGGTGCTGTTTGTCATGGCTGTTTTGAAGGTCAGAGATTCGCTCGTGGCAATAATTTCGTCTTTGGACCCTCTGTAGATGAGAACGAACGTCAGCGTCGGCGCCACCAAAAGCAAGCCGCCGACCGCGGCCAGCGCCGGACCCTCCGTGGTGGAGAGTCCCAGCACTATGATTCCTGCGAGCGCCATCAGCCCAAGAATGCCGTAGATGAACCAGAGCAAGCCTCCGGGCGGCGCCAGGCGAAATACTTCCTTCCCGATAGGCAGCGACTTAAACCCTGGGTTCCACGTCGCCCTCAGTTGCTGGGTTTCTTTGGGAGTTTTGAACCACACATATAAGGTCAGGAAGTTGGCAAACAGCCCAAACACAATGAATACGAATACAAGCGGTGTGGCGAACGAAAAAATGCTGTAGGGAAACAAATAGCCCAACAAAAGCGTGACAATGAAGATGGTGACGCCGATGTCGATTAATACCGGATGTACTTTCGCGGACATCTTTTATTCTCGTCAGTGAATGCATATTCTAACTGAGATATGCCATGCTTCTGGTCTTAAAGACAGGGTAAAATGCCGTTTTGCAACTCTGGGGATTTGTCAGGGGAACGGCATCGTGTCCGACAGCCTTTCCGGGGCTACACCGAATAAGCTGGACAATCGTGTCATTGTGCGCACGATTCTCTGGATCGGCCTGGGTTTGGCAGCAGGACTCTTTGCGGTCAGCCACCCGTGTCGTCAAGCTCAGCAGCTGGAGTCGGGTGGAAACTATAAAGGTGCCATTGATGTTTACACAGCGGCGTTGGCAAACCCGATTTTTGCCATCGACCCGACGATTTATTATGAGCGCGCCTACTGCAAAAGAATGGCCAGAGATTTTTATGGGGCGATAAAAGATCTTTCCGATGCGTTGAAGCTGAGGAGAGACTATTGGTACCTGTGGGGATTCAAGGGTATAGGCGTGCGCCATTATCTGGATTACACTTTCAATTTGGAATTGGGAAAAACTTACTTCGATATGGGCGATTTCAGCAAATCTGTGGAAAGTTTCACCAAGGCATTGGGTGTAGAGAAAACGGTTGAAGCATACCAGGGGCGCTCCAGCGCTTTTGAGAAAGAGAAGAAAAACAGCGAGGCGGAGCAGGATCTCCTCGCTGCAGTAGAATCTTCCAAGCCGGGAGCGGATCGCGAAAAGGCGCTGCACTTGCGCGCTCTGTTTTACTGGCGGCTGGGACGAAGGGACGAAGCTCTCAGAGATTTGACGGAAGCTGTCGGGCAGCATACATGCAGGGAAGCATTTACCGACAAAGGATTCATCGAGTTTGAAAAAGGCATGTACAAAGAGAGTGTCGCTGACTTTTCCAAAAGCATCGACATCTCTCCCTCCGAACGAGCCTACCACGGCCGTGCTCTCGCTCAATCCAATCTCGGGGATTATGACTCTGCGGAAAGTGATATTGCCAGGGCTGTGGAGCTCGATCCGGCATGCGCGAGCGTGAAGGCAGACCAGCAAAGAATTTTGCAGAAGTCCAAAAACAAAGGCAACAATGACTGACGCGATTGGGGAGTGAATATGCTTTCAAAAAATCAGGAAGCCAAATACAGAAAATTGATCGCTGCCGCAAAGAAGGCTTCAGACCTGGCATATCGTCCTTACTCGAATTATCCCGTCGGTGCAGCGGTTCTTACTTTTGACGGCAAGATTTATACCGGTTGCAATATTGAGAATTACGGATTTACGCAAACCATCCATGCGGAGCAAACGGCGATGGCGAAAGCTCTTTCGGAGGGAGGTCTGAAACGGGCTCTTGATGCTGGTCTTACGCAACTGGATTTTATCGAGGCAATCGCTGTACATGCGCCTAAGGGAACGGATCCATGGCCTTGTTGCAACTGCCGCCAGTCTCTCAATGAGTTTGGTTTGAGCATGAAAGTCGTTGGCGAAGGAAAGAACGGCTCCATAAAGTGCAAGACTCTTGGAGAGCTGATTCCGCATGCATTTCCAATGGAGGTAGTGCTCGCTGCCGTGCATGGAAAAAATTGGAAAGAGCAAATGAGACGCAATGCAGGCTCGCACTCGCAAAAGAAAGATGTGAAACAAAAGAGGGCTGCCGAGAGAGTTGCTCCCGACAAAAGAATGCAATTGATAGAGGCAGCAAAGCAAGCAGCAGAACTGGCTTATTGTCCATATTCGCATTATCCGGTTGGCGCTGCTGTTTTGACATTCGACGGCAAGATTTATTCTGGTTGCAACATCGAGAATTGTGGATATACGCAAACGATACACGCAGAACAAACCGCAATGGCAAAGGCGGTTTCAGAAGGAGCGCTGCAAAGGGCGTTTGATAAAGGTTTGACCCAGTTCGACTTCATCAAATCAATCGCTGTCTATTCGCCGAAATTGACGGAGCCCTGGCCGAGTTGCAACGGCAGGCAATCGCTCAATGAGTTTGGACTGTCTATGGATGTTATTGGGCTCAACAGCAAAGGACAAATCGTCTCCAAGAAATTGAAGGAATTGATTCCCTTCGCATTTCCCATGGAAAGTGTCCTCAAAAGCGTGCGTGAGCCGAACAATAGAAAAGCTCGCCTGCAGCAAGAGGCAAAGCGGCTGCCATAAGAGGCATGAGAGGGGTCGCCTGAAGATGATGATAGAGCTTAGCAGCGCGGCCCATGTCCGACTGAGCGGTGATATTTGACACTCACACTTCCCTCACGAAGGAGAATTATCCTGAAAGAACTGTCAGAGGGCACGACTATGAGAACTAGAGAGTCAGCTGTTAATGACCAACTTCAACAAAAGGGCCGCCGGTCGCAAATGGCGAAGGAACTTGACTCTGTAATGCGGCTGACCACCAATCAAATGGATGTCGCGGTGGGTGGGACCAGGCTGCAGAGCACTACCAATCCCGGCTATATTGTTAGCAGTCCCGGCACTGTCGCTCTGCCAGATCCGGGACGCAGTGTGTAGTTAACTCTTAAATTCTCGGTCCATGCAAAATACACGCACTGGTCAAGCCGGCACAACTAGTCGCAGGTTCAGGACCGGCAGAATTAGGAGCAACTCACAGCGGCTTTTGCAGAGCTTCTGCCATTTGTAGATTCCGCGAGTTAATGGCAAAGAACAATGAATTGGACGCAATATAACTGTTGTCACGGAGCTCAGGCGTGGCTTGGCATTTAAATTGGATAGGAGCGGAAGACAAGATCCACGGCCGAGAGTGGTCCTGATCACTTCCGAGCCGGAGTGCTGGGAGCCATACAGGGCATGCGTGTTAAAGTCAAGAGTTTCCGCACTGCCAGCGCCGGTGCTTGTCTGCGCGGCATCTCGCCTCGAGGTCGATTGTCGCTTGATTTCGTCCCAGCTGTCCTGAGAAAGAGAGCGATGCGCCTCATCGAGTGGGCGCAATTTGACCCCATCCTGGCTGTCGGCGCGCTCGACAGATCCCTTAAACATGAAACCTCCCTTGATATCTCTGTAAGGATATCCTTCCGTCCGCTGAGGATGATGACGGGACGTCTGCGCCAATTACGAGGAAACCGGCAGGAGATTGCCTCCCCACTCCTCCTTACTCTCTTTATGAAAGGGGTTCCAGCGATAAGGACTGCTGGTGGCTTCATGAGGGATAATAGCGATATGACCAAGAATGAAAGAAACGAATTACTTTCCCGAATCTCCGCAGACCCGAGCGTGTGTTCTGGCAAACCATGTATAAGAGGTCACAGAATCTCGGTTTCGCTTGTGCTCGACTATCTAGCAAACGGCATGACCAAGGAAGAGATTCTTGCTGAATATCCTCAATTGGACGAGAAAGATATTCGTGCTTGTATCGCATACGGGGCTGAACTCTCCAAAGAGCATTTTGTTGATCTGGAAAGTCTCTAGGTGAAGCTGAAGCTCGACGAAAATCTCGGTCACACCCCGGCCAATCTGTTACGGCGGGCAGGCCACGATGTATCAACGGTTTACGACCAGAATCTCTGCTCCGCGAGCGATCGGCAGATTGCTTCTGTATGTCGTTCGGAAGGGCGGTGTCTCGTTACGCTTGACCTTGGTTTTAGCAATCCACTTGTCTATGATCCTCACAGTTATGCAGGAATTGTCGTAATGAGATTGCCGGATAATCCTGGTTTGCAAGACATACAAGAAGCAATCCAAACCCTCATCGCCGGCCTAATACGAGAGGACGTGAGCAGGAAGCTCTGGATCGTGCGTCGAAGGCGAATAAGGGAATACCGCCCCGACTAGCTAGTTCGTACTGAAAAACAGGACCGGAAAGCCCCGAGCGGTGGAAATGTCAATTGCGCTTGACTGCTGAAATGGCATGATTCTAATTGCCGAAACCGCCACTGGTGCCGTAAAAGAGGTTTGACCATGGTATCATAT
>DATNRC010000517.1:0-6813 GCA_036703705.1 Candidatus Obscuribacterales bacterium | reverse complement strand
AAATTTCAAGAGCGTGCGGGAAAAGCGCCAGAGCCGACAATGAAGTAGTGAGAGCAGCAAGCACTGCCTGTGATACCAGTATCCAGGACCTCCTCGTGCCATACATATCGATAAACGGAGCCCAGAGAAATTTGATCATCCAGGGAATGTACAAAAAACTGGTGGCGATGCCTATGAATTCGTTGGTGGCGCTCAGGTTTTTGTAGAACACCACCGACATCTGGTTGACAATGGTGTATGGCAACCCCTCAGCAAAATAAAGCGTCGGTATGAAAATGCCGGGCGGCACTTTCCCTCTTTGTTCGACTGTTGCCTTGCCCTCGGTGTTTGCTGCCGGCATATTGATGAGTGGGTCTGATTTCGACATTGTAGAACAAGTACAATTGGCACTGACGGGAAACATTCTCGCCGCTTAGAAAGCCGCCGGGCTCGCTTGTGCGCATGGCTAAGTTGGACATCGCCAAAGTAGCACGACAAACTGTTAGCGAAAAGATCGATATGTATCACAGACATGCAAACAAATATGTTCCTATTCTATTGATGCTCGTCATTGCCGCATCCGCCCACCCCGCTCTTGCGGCGGAGCGCAGCCTCCTTGCGGCGGAGCGCAGCGTCCTTCCTTCGGGGCGGAGCGTCCGTATGGAGCGCAGCGTCCTTGCAGCGGAGCGCAGAGTCCTTCTGGCGCGCGCTCAAGAGAAAGCTGAGAAGAAAGGGCATTCCGCAAGCGCCGGCAGAGAGAAGCCGCCCGCACCTCCGCTTGCTGTCTATGACATCGAGACGGATCGAAAGTTCAATGAGAAGACAATAGACAAAATCGACAAAATTGTGAGCAAAGAGCTCTACAGTGCTGAGCTCGCAAGCAAGGTCTGGCCGGATGCCCTGAGACAGGCAAAGGGAGAGATTTTGGCAAGCAAGAATTTGCACGAGCTTTACCAATCGATCAACAAGCCGATCCGCGCGTTGAAATCCAGCCATTGCCAGTTTGTGACCACCAATGACGAAACCTACCATTTTCTGCATTCGTTGTTCTCGAGTTTCAGCAAAAAGCTGTCCATTGCCAAAATGGATTACACCGGCATGGTGACAGGGGGGCTCACATTTCAAGACAACGAAGTGCGTTATGTCCTTGACGGAAGTCCAGCAGACAAAGCTGGAGTAAAGGTCGGCGACAAGATTCTTTCCGTCGATGACAAGCCTTACATCGGGCAGAGTAATTTCTTCAATACCGCCAACAAGCTAGTCAGATTGACCGTCCTGCGCGGCAATGACAGGAAGTCGCTGAGCCTTCGTCCCGTCAAGAAGGACAATGCTGCAGGCTATGTAGAAGCAATCGAGAAGAGCGCGCGCGTCATTTTCTCAGGACGATACAAGCTGGGCTACGTGCACTTCTGGTGTGGCGGCAGAGACGCTCATGAAGCTTTTCTCTCCGCCGTCACAGGCAAGAAGCTTTCTGAAACCGACGGCCTTATTCTGGATTTGCGTGACGGTTACGGCGGCAATTCGCTGGAAGACATAGACGTGCTCTACCGCAATCCGGAGGCTTTTCCTATATTCGTCACCAAGATGCGATCGGGAAAGAGCGAGACTTACAAAGCTTATTACGACAAACCTGTGGTCGCGCTTATTAATGGCGGATCACGCAGCGGCAAAGAACTTCTGGCTTACAGCCTGAAAAAGGCGGGCCGAGCTCGTCTTGTGGGAACGACAACGGCAGGAGCGGTTCTTGCCGGACGTTTGTTTCCCCTCAACGAACGCTCGTCTCTTTATCTCGCCATCGCCGATGGCACCGTCGACGGTGTGCGCCTGGAAGGGCGGGGTGTGGCTCCCGACATCGAGGTGCAGAACAATCCGCACGATCCGGCAAACGATGTTCAACTTGCCGCTGCCAAGAACGAGTTGCTCAAGGAGATTGAGCGGAAGCAATAAATAAACAATCCGTACGATCAGACAAACGATGTTCAGCTCGCCGCTGCCAAGGAAGAGTCGCTCAAGGAGACTGAGCGCGTTGAGAAAAGCAGAAAGGCCGGAATATCGCCGATCATGAACAATATTCATGACAACTGCCTTAAGACCGGCTGAATGAGCCGGCTCGCGTCTACTAAGAATTTATAAGCTGCGCTTAAAGTTTGTAGACGGCGGCACGGAGATTGGGATAATAAGGCAACCTTCGGGTTCTTCTTCTCTGTTATGCAATCGAAAAAGCAGAAGCAGGCTCCCTCATGAAGCGCTCGAATCCAACGTTGGCAGGGCATCCAGTTCTCAGGAGGTTTTCAATGAGACGAATCAGGATGAGCTCAAAGGTTACGGGCAGTGTCACAGCCGCTGCAGCACTTTTTTCCCTCTTTTACGGTGCCGCTCAGGCAGCGCCGCCTCCCACCGATCGAGCCGCAGATTTGTGGAGAGCATCCCAGAACTTCATGAAGAACGGCAAGTTCAAAGAAGCACGCGAGAAGTTGAATGAGTCCCTCAAGGAAAATTCAACCAACGCCAAAGCTTATGCCGACCGCGGACTGGCCAATGACAAACTGGGAATGTACAAAGAAGCAATCGATGATTGCACGCGTGCCATTCAGCTTGATGAAAAGTTGCTTGCCGGCTGGGTAAACCGCGCCTGGGCATACAACAAAACTCGTCAATACAAAAAAGCGCTGCAAGACTGCAACAAGGCAATCGAGCTCGACGCCAACTGTGCCATGGCATATGTAAACAGGGCGCATGCATACAACGGTCTTGGCCACTATCAGAAGGCCATTGCTGATGCCGATAAAGTTCTGTCCATGAAGTCATCCTCTCATGCTCAGTCACTGGCCCTTATCAACAAATCGCATGCGCTGCACAAGCAAGGCAACCACGGCGAAGCCGCTGATGCGGCCACACGCGCCATTCAGTTGAGCCCAAAGATGCCGGCAGCGTATATCAACCGCGCACGAGCATTAGCCAAGCAAGGCGATCACCAGAATGCAGTCAATGACTACAGCAAAGCGCTGAAGTACAACCCTCGCCTTGCCCATGTCTATCACAAGCGCGGGCTCTCCTACCAGGCGCTTGCCAACGAGCCCAAGGCAAAAGCGGATTTTGAGACAGCGAAAAAACGCGGCTTCAAAGAAATCGCGGCTCCGTCCAAGGTTGCCGATCCGAGATAGTGCATGAGAAAGCACAAGGACTAGCGAACGGCAATCGTTGAAATCACAGCTACTTTCATTGGGAGAATTTGTATGTTCCAGTCAAGAACAAATGTTGAGCGTTTGTCGGCTCTTTTGTCGCTCGCCGCTGCCGTCACCACAGCCCAGGCGGCGCTGGCAGCATCGCCAGTAAACGAGCAGTCAATGCGGCCTGTAATCAATCAGAAAATGGTGGCACTGGAATCAGAATCCGGCGGCATCTTCTCGGTTGGCTCAGAGTCAGAATCGGGCGGTATCTACGAATCAGGTGGTGAGAGCGAATCCGGCGGTCTCTGGGGAACGGGAGCCGAGAGCGAATCCGGCGGCATCTGGGGCGGCAGCGCTGAAACAGAGTCAGGCGGACCGACGGCATCGGGCGGCGAAAGTGAATCCGGCGGACCGACGCAGTCCGGCGGCGAATCCGAATCAGGCGGACCAGGGGTAGAGATTCGCAACTACTAATCGGTAAACAGCGAGCGATTGAGTTCGAGCAATTGAGCCCGAGCGATTAAGTTCGAGCGATTGAGTTCGAGCAATTGAGCGCATTCGATTAAGTTCGAGCGATTGAGTTCGAACAATTGAGCGCGCGCAATTGAGCGCGAGCGGTTTAGCGCGAGCAACTGAGCCGGAGCGATTGAGTTCGAGCAATTGAGCGCGCGCACCTGATCGCGAGCGGTTAAGCGTCTGTCTCACAAGGCTATGCATTTTGAACTTATTAAGTTTATAGGTTGAGGTCTTAAATCGCCTTGGGAAATTCTGCAAAGCAGGCGGCGATGAGGGTGTCGATGATTTTGCTTCTTTTTTCGCCACTAAACTTTTCTGTTTAAAACACAGAGCGCTCGTTAGAGATGGTAGGCTCCACCAGAAGTCAACGCCAGACATCTTCGCCTTTGCGAATGACGAAAGTGGTGATGCCGAAAAGGAGCAAGCATCCCAAACCTCCCGCTCACAAGGATTGAACAAGGATCGCTTTTGACCAGGGAAGTCACCACGAAGGTTGTGCAACAATCTCTCTTGATAACCCGCTTGTTCTGCCCTCAGAGCCATACAATGTAAGAGAAACCCTAAAGAATAAGGAGCGGGCACCTTCGGCAAAGTAAGATCGTGGCCGTATCTTGATAATCAGGGAGAAAGACCATGACCGAACTCAACGCCAGTGATGTCAAAAAGCTGTACGAGTCTCTCCCGGAAAAGCTCAAGCAAGCAAGACAGCGGCTCAATCGGCCGCTAACACTTGCAGAAAAGATTTTGTTCGCGCACCTGGATCATTGGCCCGAGGGCAATGGCGGTATGGTACGGGGCGAAACCTACGCTTTCTTGCGCCCTGACAGAGTAGCCATGCAGGACGCAACGGCTCAGATGGCCATGCTGCAATTCATGCAAGCGAAATTGAGAACGGTTGCGGTGCCGACGACGATCCACTGCGATCACCTGATTCAGGCGCGTGTGGGCGCCAAGGAAGACCTTGAAAAAGCGCTGGATGAAAACGCGGAAGTTTACAACTTCTTGCGCACTGCTGCTGAGAAGCACGGCATCGGCTTCTGGAAACCCGGCGCCGGTATTATTCACCAGGTTGTTCTGGAACATTACGCATTTCCGGGCGGCATGATGATTGGAACCGATTCGCACACACCCAATGCAGGCGGTCTGGGCATGATCGCCATCGGCGTGGGCGGAGCTGATGCGGTCGATGTGATGGCCGGTGAAGCATGGGGCGTGAGATGGCCGAAGCTCATCGGTGTGCGCCTTACCGGATCGTTGAAAGGATGGACGGCGCCCAAAGATGTAATTCTCAAACTGGCAGGGGTGTTGACTGTTGCCGGCGGAACAGGCGCGATCATCGAATACTTCGGGCCGGGGACGAGATCGATCAGCTGCACAGGAAAAGCGACGATCACAAATATGGGAGCCGAGCTCGGCGCCACTACTTCGGTGTTCCGCTTCGATGAGCGCATGGCCACCTATCTCAATGCCACGCGGCGGGAAGAGTTCGCAAAGCTTGCCGAGCAATATCGCGAACATCTCGTTGCCGATCCCGAGGTGGAAAAGGACTACAAATCAATTTACGATCAAGTGGTGGAGATCGATCTCGATAAGCTCGAGCCATTCGTTGTCGGTCCTCACACGCCTGATTTGGCGCGCCCAATTTCAGCGCTGGCAAGCGAGGTCGATGAGAAAAAATATCCCGAGAAGCTGCGCTATGCCTTGATCGGCAGCTGCACCAATTCCTCCTACGAAGATATGTCCAGGGCCGCGCACGTCGCTCGTCAAGCCGCAAGCCACGGAATCAAGGCGCCAATCGGATTTTTGATTACACCAGGCTCCGAGCAAATCTACAAAACGATTGAACGCGACGGTCAACTTGAAACATTGGAGAGCATCGGCGGCACGGTCCTGGCTAACGCCTGCGGTCCCTGCATCGGTCAGTGGAAGAGAGAAGACATCACCCCTGGTGAATCGAATTCGATCATCACGTCGTTCAACCGCAATTTCCAAAAGCGCAATGACGGCAATGCCGAAACGATGGCGTTCATTGGCAGTCCGGAAATTGTCACTGCTTTTGCCCTCTCGGGTTCATTGAAGTTCAACCCGCTAAAAGACACATTGAAGGGGGCTGACGGAAAAGCAGTGAAATTGGAACCGCCGGAGGCTCCGGAGCTGCCCGCCAGAGGCTTCATTTCCGAAGACGCCGGATACATCCCGCCAGCAAAGGACGGAGAAAAGGTAACCGTCATGGTCAGCCCGACGAGCGAAAGACTGCAATTGCTCGAACCGTTCGAAGCATGGAATGGAAAAGATTTCAACGATCTTCCCGTATTGTTGAAAGCGCTCGGCAAATGCACCACCGACCACATCTCACCTGCTGGTGCCTGGCTGCGTTATAGAGGTCACCTGGACAAAATCAGCGACAATATGTTTACGGGCGCCACCAATGCATTCACGAAGGATGTGGGCATTGGCTTGGATGTCTTGCAAGGCGACCGCAAAGCATTTCAGGCCGTGGCACGGCATTACAAGTCGGAAGGTCTGGGATGGGTCGTTGTCGGCGACACCAATTACGGAGAAGGATCGAGCCGAGAGCACGCTGCCATGTCCCCGCGCTTTTTGGGCTGCAAAGCCGTCATCGTGCGAAGTTTCGCGCGTATTCACGAAACCAATCTCAAGAAGCAAGGAATTCTCGCCCTCACGTTTATCGACCCGAAAGACTACGATCGCATTCGTGAAGACGATCGCGTGAGCCTCGTCGGACTGGCAAACCTGGCTCCCAATCAGCCTGTCGAGATGATTGTCAAACATGCCGACGGCAATAGCGAAAAGATTCAGCTCAAGCACACGATGACGGAAGAGCAGATCGAGTGGTTCAAAGCCGGATCAGCTCTCAACCTCATCCGCAAACGCCGCGAAGGAGTAGCTTCCGCACGATAGTGACGCAACTGTCAGGCAACAGTGGCCAGAAAATTTTCTATCTCTCGCTGATACTCCGCGGGTGCAGTGTGAGTGATGTCGCTGTGTGCTGTCTCCGGGAGGCGCAAAAGCATCTTCGGCTCGATGGCCTCGTTGAATAAGTGCTCGGCATGATGGAATGGAATCACAGCGTCATGGACACCATGAGCAATGAGAACAGGCGGGTGAGGTCGTTTGAGTATCTCCA
>DATNRC010000516.1:0-10322 GCA_036703705.1 Candidatus Obscuribacterales bacterium | reverse complement strand
CCGGCTGCATGAATGCAGCGAATCATTTCCTCGAGAGTGACATCGCATCTGGTGCCGGCGGCAGAGACCACGTTTTCCTCCATCATCGTGCCGCCGAAATCATTGGCACCAAATGCGAAGGCAGTCTGCCCCAGTCCCGAGCCCTGAGTCACCCATGACGACTGTATGTTGCGAATATTGTCGAGCATTATTCTCGACACTGCCACCATACGCAGATATTCACTCGCTGTCGCAGTCCGTTTCACGCGTTTGCCCAACGGCGTTCCGCCCGGCTGGAAACTCCAGGGGATGAAGGCAGTGAAACCAGGAGCGCGATCCTGCAAATCACGCAGGCGAATGAGGTGCTCGATCCGGTCTTCTTCCGTGTCGACGGAGCCAAACATCATCGTCGCCGTCGTGCGAATGCCCAATTTATGCGCCGCTTCCATCACTTCAAGCCATCGGCTGGCCGGGATTTTGAGCGGGCTTATGATCTTCTTTACACGCTCGGTCAATATCTCGGCGCCGCCGCCGGGTATAGAGTTGAGACCGGCGGCAATCAATCTCTTAAGAGTCTCTTCGAGGCTCAATTCGCTGACGCGGGTTATATGATCGATCTCCGAAGGCGAGAAGCCATGGATGGTGAGAGCAGGGAAGTCGCGGCGTATGTCGCCGAGAAGCTTTTCGTAATAGGCTATGCCCAGCTCAGGATTGTGCCCGCCCTGCAACAGGAGCTGCGTGCCGCCGGCATCGACAAGCTCTTGAATTTTTTCGCGAATCGTCTCATAGGAAAGAACATAACCGCGCTCCGATCCCGGCGCCGCATAAAATGCGCAGAAGGTGCAATAGGCATCACAGACATTGGTGTAATTTACGTTGCGATCGATGACGAACGTTATCGGCTCTTCATCAGGATGAAAGCGCCGCCTGACCTCGTTGGCCGTCCATCCCAGATCGAGAAGAGGAGCTTCTTTCAAGAGGCGCACGCCTTCCTGGAAATCAAGTCGCTCACCCTGGAGCGCTTTCATGAGGAGTTCTTTGACCATTTCAATTGCTCCAAATTGCCGGGCGCTGCCTGGCATCGCCCCCACCATGGAAGTCTGGTATGGTATCAAATGAACGCCAAGCTTTCATTGGCAGAACCTTACAACCCCACGCCCGCGTAAGATTCATTAAGATAAGGAAGTAGGGTTCAACAAGGGGAAGCGTTGCTGAGCGATATTTCATGGTCTTATATGTTCAGCTGAACCGCGACAGTAGTTCCAGCATTCGCTCAATTACGGAGATTTCAGCAATTTGGTTAAGTACAAAGACTACTACGCAATCCTCGGCGTTCCGAGGTCCGCGACAGACAAAGAGATAAAAGCGGCCTATCGGAAGCTCGCCCGCCAGTATCATCCTGATGCCAATAAGGGCAAAGGTGCGGAGGAGAAATTCAAAGAGATTGCTGAGGCTTATGAAGTGCTCAAAGATCCGGAGAAGCGCAAGCGTTATGACATGCTTGGCTCCAACTGGAAAGCCGGCGATCAGTTTCGCCCGCCGCCCGACTTCGGCGGCTTCAGCTTCGACTTCGGGGATTTCGCCAAGGGCTCGCCATTTTCTGATTTCTTCGAGGCCCTTTTCGGGCAGACATTCGGCACCGGCGCGCCGGGGAAGCCGGGCGCCGGAGGGCAGCCAGCAAGCAAAGCCGGCGCCGGAGGAGCACAGGGCAAGCGGGCCCTCGATCAGGAGGCGGAAATCGAGCTGGGCATTGAAGAGCTCGCCAAGGGCACGACGCGAACGCTGCAGATAAGCGCTCCGGGCGTAAAAACCAAAACCATTGAGGTGAAAATTCCGGCCGGCGTCAGATCGGGGTCGAAGATTAGAGTGCCCGGGGAAGGCTCGCGCTCGCCGGTAGGCGGTGCCGCAGGCGACCTCTACCTGATTGTCAAAGTCAAACCGCACGACCAATTCACCATCGAAGGCGACAACCTTATCTGTTCGCTTTCTTTGAGCCCGGCCCAGGCCGTTGTCGGATCGGAGGCAAGCGTGCCCACACTTGAAGGTCCGGTCAAAATCCGCATTCCGGCAGGAACGCAAAACGGACGCATGCTGCGCTTGCGAGGACGCGGGCTGCCGAAAATCAAAGATACGGTGCGCGGTGATTTGCTGGTCAAAACCAAGATCGTCATTCCATCCGAGCTCACAGAGGAAGAAAAACGGCTCTACGAGCAACTGGCGAAGATCGAGCAAAGCCGTGACGGCGCTTCCAGAACGGCCGGCTAGAGACAAGCTCAGCGCTGAGTCTTCAGGACATCATGCTGGTAGCTCTCGGCAAGCTCAGTCCAGCAGAAGGCAAACGACTCCAGTAGGGCCCTTGCAGAAACATAGTGCTCGGCTTCGGCCTTGGCGCGCTCAGCGATGTCGAGCAATTTGGCGATATATTGTGCCGCCCTTTCGCTCTTAGCTGCGGAAGCTTTCAGGCGTCTTATCTCGCCTGCCACCGCATGATCGATCACTCTCAAAAGCGGTATCTCTTCGCTGTCCTCATCGAGGCGCTCAGCCTCATCGCCAAGCCGCTTCGCAAACTCTATCGCTTCCAGCTTGAGGCGACCCTTCTTCCACCCGGCTGCCTGAAAGGCCGCTGTCAGGCTCATTTCCGGCCAATCGCTCTCAAACACGTCTTGATAGGGAATTTTCACTACCGGCACTTGCTGGCACCTGCTCACCACAGTTGGTAGCACTTTGTCCTGATAGTCGGCGAACAAAACGAAGATGCACTGAGGGGGCGGCTCTTCAATCGTTTTTAAAAGGGCGTTGGCAGCCGGTCTGTGAAATACATCCTGTTCGGCATCTTCAACGATTACCATCCTGAAGGCCGACGACGTCTTGGCCATCTCCTCACCAAGAGCGCGTGCGGAGGCAACGGAAATTTTGCGCGCCGTCGTCTTCCCTTCCCATCCCAGGCGATGCCAAGCTTGCGGATGAGCTTCATCGCTTATCCATTTGCAATCGCGACAGAGATTGCCATCAAAGGGAGAGCGCAAACATGATCCCAGACTCGTCTTATCTTCCCGCGAGCAATTGAGAAATGCCGCCAGCTCCTTGGCCAGAAGCCACTTATCATCGATGTTGCGGCCCACCAGAAGATATGCATGCGCTAACCTTCCGCGCAAAACCGCATTGCCGATGAGCAATGTCGCTACAGGTTGGCGCCCGGCTAGGGCGGCATCGAAGATCACATTCATCGCTCAGACATAAGTGTTCAAAATGCGGCATCGTCCTTACCAAAGTTTACTAGCCCGCCAGCCATGCGGGTTTAAGAACTTCCACAGGGCGAAGTAAAAATACTTAACGTCGTCTTCGGCAATCAAGAATTTGACAGCTCTTGGCGAGTGGCATAGACTATCTTGGGTCCATATTGAGGGCAGATGCCCTCCTTGCGTGGCGAGTGCCGGCTGCCAACGAGGCAGAGGTGCCAACCCGGAAGGGCCGTACGTCCGCTTTCAGGACGAAAAAATTGGAATGACAGTGAAGAGAGGCTAGAACTTTGGCAAACGTAATAGTTGTTGGGGCGCAGTTCGGTGATGAAGGCAAAGCGAAAGTGACCGACCTGCTAGCCAAAAACGCGGACGTCGTCGTGCGCTATCAGGGCGGTTGCAATGCCGGACACACGGTCGTGGTGGATGGCGAGACCTACAAATTCCACCTCATCCCCTCAGGCGCGCTGTACAAGAAGATGTGCATTCTCGGTCCGGGAATGGTGATCGATCCGAAGGCATTCCTCTCTGAAGTCGACGCCCTCGTCAAGCGCGGACTCGATGTCTCTAATTTGAAAGTTTCGGCCACAGCGCATGTAACCATGCCTTATCATCTGATCATGGATGCTGCCGAGGAAGACAGCCGGGGCGAATTCAAAATCGGCACCACCAAACGTGGTATCGGACCGACATATGCCGACAAATGCGCGCGCAGCGGCATACGCATGGAAGATTTGTTGAACAGCGAGATTTTGCGTGCCAAGCTAGAGTGGATGATCCCGCGCAAAAACGTCATTCTAGAGCGCCTCTACAATATTGCGCCTCTCGACGTCGATGCCGTGCACAAAGAATACGCCGAATACGGCAAGCGCATGGCACCTTACGTTTGCGACACATCAGCAATCATCTTCCAGTCGGTCGGGCAGCGCAAAAATATTCTTTTCGAAGGAGCGCAGGGAACACTGCTCGATCTCGATCACGGCAGCTATCCCTACGTGACAAGCTCGAGCCCTTCGGCAGGCGGAGCCTGCATCGGGGCGGGCGTGGGACCGACCATCATAGACCGGGTGATTGGCGTCTCCAAAGCCTATATGACGCGCGTCGGCGAGGGACCTTTCCCCACCGAGCAGGAAGGCGAGATCGGCGAAAAGCTCAGGCAAACCGGCACGGCATGGGCGGAGGTGGGAGTGACGACCGGGCGCCCGCGACGTTGCGGCTGGTTCGACACCGTTTTGGGCCGCTACTCCGTGCGCATCAATGGTCTTGACTGCCTGGCAATCACCAAGCTCGACGTGCTTGATGAATTCGATGAAATCCAGGTTTGTGTAGCCTACAAAGACCGAGAAAGCGGCGAGATTTACAAGGAGCTTCCCTCAATCGGCAGCGCCTTCCAGCGCATGGAGCCTATCTACGAGAAATTCAAGGGCTGGCGGTCATCGACAAGCTCGGCCCGCAGCTATAAAGATCTGCCTGCCGAAGCACGCAAATATCTCGACTTCCTGTCCGAAGAGCTTGATGTGCCCGTTGCTATTGTCAGCGTCGGACCGAAAAGAGATCAGACGATCGTCATCGAAGATCCGATTCACGGACCGAAACGCGTCCTGACAAGACAAGCGAGCGCTTAGAAAAGCTACATTCCTTCTTTCTTCAGGGATTCCGAAAAGCGGGAGAACGTGCTCTTGATCTGGTACTTCCATTGCCCGGCAAGATCGTTCTTTTTTGCCTTCAGGCGGTCGAGCCCGGCTAAAGCTGTCACCGAATCAGGATTGATGGCCAGAATTTCGTTGTAGCAAGCCATTGCGCCGTCATAGTCGCGAAAGTAATTTTCCTTGACGATCGCCAGTTTGTTTAATGCTTCTTGCGACTCCCGATCGTGTTTGAGCACTTTCTCCAGGGATTCCTTTGCTTGCTTGTAATTGCCCGTGAGAAGGCAAATATCACTGCGTTCAATGAGAAAGCGATATTCCCTTTGCTGGAGGCGGATGGCTTCATCTATGTGCCTGAGAGCCTCTGCCGTCTCACCGCGATCGCGATAAAGGCGAGCGGCCATGAAGTGCACTTGTGCATCCTGCGCGCCGCCCGTGAGAAGCTTTTTCAGCTCCTGCTCGGCTTCGAGGAGCAAGCCCTTGGTCATCAAAACGCGGACCAGGGCGACACGTGCTTCCTTCATCCGGGGATTGAGCGCGATCGCCTGTTTAGCCAAAGAAATTGCTTTTCCCTGATCGTCGCGACTCAAATAAATCTCCGAGAGCGCAACCAGAGGCCGCGCATCTGACGGGGACAGGAGGCGCACTTTCTCATATTCGTCAAGAGCTCTTGATAATTGCCCCATTTTTTGAAACAGTCTGGCTGCACAGGCATGCACCTGAGGGTCTTGAGAATATTTGACAAGCAAAGGGGCGAGCATCTGTCTGGCTTTGTAGAAGGCGCGCGTGTCAGCCAGACTGTCGATGCGCGCGAGGTCGGCGGCAGGGGCCGATGCCTTGCTTGCCTGGAGACGGTTAGGGCTCTCGGCGGCCTGCCCGCAGTTCGTCAATTGAGCGGCACACACGGCGACGGTCAAAATCAAAAACTTCAGGATGTTGTCTCTCGGTGGTCTTGAAGCCATGGCATAAAAAAAGCGTCTTTATCGAGCATGGTAGCAAATGGGGTAAGAATGAAGGTATGACCTCTTCCGACCTCGTCAAGACCAGTCCTCCGCCAAAGAGCCCGCAAAGGGAGTGGCATTCCACCGCCACCCTTGTTGCGGCAAGCATAAGCGGCAGTCTCGTCATTGCGCTTTACGTCTTTGTCGTCGCCACCGTCACGACGCGGCACCACGAGGCAAGCACCGTCGAGCAAGCCGCGCTTTTGGCTGCTGACAAACTTTCTCGAATCACCGTTGTACATCCTGCCTTCGGGCGCGTCGGGCTTACCGACCAGGCCTCGACGCCAGGAATGTACGGCACGAATTCTCAACGTGGCCGGGTGACAGGCATCAACTCGATCTATGGCACTCTCAGCGCATCATGGAAAATCTCGTCAGGTCTGAGCAGTGATTTCTTCGCGCACCTGGTCAGCGAGGATTTCAAACTGGCAAGGCGTGTCGAGTCCATGCTCACCCGGCAGTTGTATGCCTCCATCGAGCAAAGGCCGGCAGTTTCAGCCTTTGACGAAAGCGGTGAAGAGGCGCTCGAGGAGGAGGAAACCGCCGACAACAATCGATCGATATTGCAAGACGTGACGCGCATGCTCTCGGAAGACGTGCGGGCAAGAGGCACATCGCTTATCGATGTCAATCTCACGCTTGGCTCGCTCGACCCGGCAATGGCCAAAAGTGAGACAACAGCGCCGCCAGAGGAAAGTGAGAAAGAGCATATGGCTGGGGGCGCATATCGAGCGGCTTTTCCGCTGTCCGGCCCGGGCGGCGCCACCGTCACTTTTGTTCCCCTTCTCACAAAGCCGGGCCTTATCCCCCTCTCCTCCTTCAGGAAGTGCCGTCCCGGCATGACACCATCGGCGGTGATGGTCGAAGCCGTCTACGAGAGCAATGTTTCAGGCGGGGAGGGAGGCAAAGAGAAAATCATCAAAAAAGCATGCGCGGCAGTAGGAGGTAAACCTGGCAAGACGACGCCCTCCTCCTTCGTCCTGCGATTTCCGCATGGCATGCCGCCTTTGTTCAAGACACCCGGGGACATTCTTTATTACAGGGATTGGAAAAGCATGGGCGAATGGCAGCAGGTCGTCGGCACTGAAGTCCCCGGCAAAGGCAGCCTGGCGCCGACCATCCAGCCGGTTATCCCCGGCATGTATCCGGGCGATGCGCTGGCAGTGGCGCTCTATCACTGGCTGAAGCAAATCGGACCGGATGTCGATGCCAACAAATTCCTTTCTCTTCTCAGTCAGAAGTGGTCATCGGGCAAATTTGTCGAGTCACAACCGCCTTCCTCCATGATCAACAGTTGCCTGGCCGTGGACACGGGCACGCGGGAATACGCAGTGCTCAATCAAACCAACCCCGAGGGCGCCGGTCAAAGCGGCATCAGTCATTGTTTCGACATTCACGGCTTCGGCACGCCTGCGGAAAAATTGATGCCGCCCTCCGCCCTGCCGCTTATCGTCAACAAAGCCGGCCGCTGCTGTCTTGCCGGGCGGGAGGACTTTGACCAAGCACTAGTAAAGGACTTTCTTTCAAGCGTCTACGAAACCAATCTGGCTTCCCTGGAATCAATCGAGGTCGGCAAGCAAATGGTGACGCGCGCCAAGAGCATGCTCACGGAATTGGACCAGAAGATGTTCATCGAGCGCCAGGAGCTCAATTCAGTATTGACGAGATTGAACAAATTGCGCTCGGAGCTGCCGCCGGCAAAAGACGACATTTCGCTTTTCGCCCAGTCGGTTACACCCGAGCAGCAAAGAAAATTTCGCCAGCATCAGCTGGCGAAAGGTCGCCTCAACACCTTGAAAGATCTGCTCATTAAAGATCAGGCCGAGCGCCTCAAATACAGAAAGCTTCAGGAGATTGCCAATCGCACGATTTTGAATGCGACGCGGGGAGCCAATTCCACTTTTGATTTGTGCGCGCACAGCCACCAATTGTTAAAGGACGGTTTGCATCGCATAACTGAGCCGGCAAAAGGTTTTCTCATCGGGCGCCGGTTGGTGTTTTTCCCTCGTCCGGTGCCGATTGGCGAGAGCAACCTTCTTTTATCGATCAGGGAAAGGAATGACGAAGAAGCACAAGCTGAAAAGAAGAGGAGAGAACGGAGCGAACACGAGCTCATTTCCGGTTGGATGGATCCGTCGATGAGACTGCTTACTGAATGCTCCGACGTTCTGAGCTCATCGAGAGGCAGAGTGTCCGTGGAGGGTCGCTCGCTCGAGTCATTCCTGTCCATGCCCAGGAATTTGCAGAGCTGGGAGCCGATGACCATCGTCATCAGCTCCGAATCTCTAAAGCAAAATTCTTCAAGAACGCTCGAGAAAGAGCCGGCTGCCGCCGGGAAAAACGTCCCTCCATTTCAAATACTCACTCGCTATCCCTTTGGCAACATGCCGCTGCCTGCAGGACAATTGCTCTACTACTCGCGCAACACCGTTAAAACCGGCGCCGCACCAGAAGTTTGCTGGTCGTGCGTGATCAGGGATCTGGTTGCTTCACGTACAGAGGGCACTTTCGGTGAGCCTCTGGCACTGGCTGAAACACCGTGGTTTAGAGCAGCAGCAGGCGACGGCCATGAGATTGCCGGGCTGGCCGGCGAATTTCAATTGCGCACGCCTTTGCCTGCATCCGAGCTTTTGATGACAGGCTCTTATGTGACAAACCCGGCCAACAACCAGCAAGTGCCGCAAATTCCGGCCGTGCCGCCCGACATGCTCTGATGGCAATCGCCCGCCGGCACTGGCGGGAAGGGGAGAAGACTAGTTGGAGCTGGCTTTCTTTTTGCGGCTCTTCTTGCCTTCTGTTTCTTCGTCGGAGTTTGTAACGCCAACGTGCTCTTCGATGGCGGCAAGGCGATCGATGAGCTCATCCCAGTCTTCTCTGGTGACCAGTCCGATATCCTTGGCGGCTTTCTTCATCGAGACTTGCACTTTGCCGGACACCTTTTTCTCCACGTCGTAGGTGCGCTTTTCGGCTTCGTCCTTCAAGTTCTTGAGGAAGTTCTGCACTCCTTCCGTCCTGTTCTTGCCCTTGTCTTCGAGGTCTTCAAGCAAATCCTGACCCACCTTGACCAGGTCGTTCATGGCTTCCTCAAGGGCTGATTTAATACGGTCGACGCTGGTCGTGGCTCCGACGCCCGTAAGTACAGCCTTTTTCAATAATTTCGTACGCTCACTCATAACCATTCTCCAAATAACCGCTGGTCTGGTGCTGTTCGATTGATTTTAAGGCGAGAAGCGCATAACGTCCCCAACTTCACAAAGTTATCAATATAAAGCGTTACACTCAAACGAGAATCGGACGTTCAAAAATTGTCTTCAAGGCGAGTAAAATGACGCCTGAGCGCAAAGGCTAAAAGCAAGTCAAGATGCGGCTCGCGGGTACTTTGGAACCGCTGCGCGGCGCCGCTCAGGCGTAAGGGCGTAAGTAAGAAGGATTAATGGACAGTGTTATCAGGAGGAGGAATTAAGTTGCTGTTGCTCGACCTCTTCGTTATCAAGTCGGCAAAGACGTTGCCAGAACGGCAAAGAATTTTGGCGGTCCTATTTTTTGTGGTGCTTTTGCTGAACAGCCTGGCTGCCCCTCCTTGCCGCGCGCAGGCTGCGCAGGCAAGCCGGCCGCGGCTTGTATTGCTCCTCGTGGCCGATCATTTCTCCTACAATTACTTATCCCGCTACCAGGACAAATTGAGCTCCGGCGGCCTTCGTTTTCTCGCCGAGCACGGAGCGGTTTTCACCAACTGCCGCCTGCAAAATGCCACTACGCAGAATGCTTGCGGTCAGGCGGCAATTTCCACGGGAGCCAATCCATGGCTGAGCGGCATTGTCGGCGACGAATGGTATTACCACCGGGCGAAAACAGTAACTGCAGTGGAAGATGAATCCGCGCGGCTCGTCGGCGGCAATGGTCCGGGGTCTTCGCTCAACCGCCTGATGAGCACCACCATTGGTGACCAGATGAAACTGTCCACCAACGGGCGCAGCAAAGTTATCTCAATTTCGCTCAGAGATTCGTCGGCTCTCCTTCTGGGAGGCGTGCTTGCCAACTACGCTTTGTTTTGGGATACGCGCATCGGTAATTTCGTGACCTCATCCATTTACGGCACCGATCTTCCCGGCTGGGTAAAAGCTTTCAACGATCAGCACTATGCCGACAGATATTTCGGCAAGCCCTGGCAGAGAAGCCTTCCCGAGACGGAATACACGGCCTCGACACGCGACGATTATCCGCACGAGAAGATCCTCGACGGCGACGGGCGTCAGTTTCCGCATGTCATCACCGGTGGTGCGCGCGCGGCCGGCGAGCAGTTCTACAAAGCTTTTGCCATGACGCCTTGGGCCAATCAAATGGTGGGCGATCTGGCACGGGAGGCCATAGAGCGCGAGTTTCTCGGCCAGCACCCGGAGCCGGATCTTCTTGCTGTCAGCTTTTCAGCCGGTGATTTTTTGAATGCGGCCTACGGG
>DATNRC010000515.1:0-5752 GCA_036703705.1 Candidatus Obscuribacterales bacterium | reverse complement strand
GGCAGCAAAGGGCTTTTCTGGGTCCTTTCGCGCGACAATGAAGAAACCAACCCCATTGTCTCTTATCGCAAGGCCAAAGGTTGGGTCGAGCTAATCGAGCATAAAGAAAGCGGAACGCCGCTGAACGCCAGAGTGTTCTGTCTGGCAAAGGCCAAGTACACCGGTCGCGTCTGCGGTTTGCGCGTCGTGTTCGAGAGTGGAGCCTTAAGCGGCATCCGCGGCTTCATCCCCACTCGTGCAGTAAGGCACAGAGGTAAGATGGAAGCTCTCGTTGGCACGGAGGTGCCCGTTTGCGTGGTTGACGTCAACCCGACAGGAGGCGGAGATTTCGGCACGCTCGTTTTGAGCCACCTCAAGGCAGACAATTTTGTGAGCGCACAGGCGTTTGCCGACATGAGTGCGGGGCAGATCGTCGGCGGAAAGGTGCGCAAGTACATTCAGACCGGAAGCGAAAAATCGGCGGGCATTCTCGTCGATCTGGAAAACGGCGTTACGGGCATGCTGTATGAGAAAGAAGTGACCAGGGTGTCCGGCAAAAGGTGGTCGGATGTTGTTCCGATCGGCATGGTTAGGGACTTTGAAATCTTGCGCGTCGAGCCTGAAAAACAAAAGGTATGGTTGAGCATTAGAAACCTCGACCAGAACAAATTGCTGCATGCACTGTCGCCTGGAACAGTCATTGAAGGAGAAGTGGTGAGATCTTATGCGTACGGTTATTTCGTTCATCTGGGAGCAGGGCTAAATGGTCTTGTCCACGCCACCATGCTGAGGAAGTTCGAAAGGGGAAAGCACAAGGAGCTTGCCATCGGACAGAAGGTGACTGTCAAGGTTCTCTCTGTGGCAGAGAACGGCCACCGCATCGCCCTCGAGCTCGTGTCTTTTGATCCGATGGCGTAAGTTGAGATCCCTTGCCGTCCTGCGCCAGAGACCGACTCTCACTCGGTAGGCGCAGGAGGCAGCGGAGCCCGGAGAAGTGCTTCGGTGCTGTTTATTGTTAACCCGCCTGAGTGTTGCAGGCACAAATTGAACCGGACCCGCGCACAGCAAGAGACCACCGTTTCTGTTTCTTGCTGTTCGCGAAGCATGTTTACTATATCAGGTCGGATTTGGACAAGCGGGCAGTGGAGGAGGGCTGCGTGGGGTGGGTAAGGGGTAAGGATGACTGAAGGCAGTATCGTTTTCCCTTTTGACGAGGTCGGCATCACCCTTCGGAGCTGTCGGATGGAAGGTTAGTGTACTTTGCCCATTCCGCGCGTGACATGCGTCTGCCAAAGAACATAGCGGAGATGAACCATCTAGTTGTCGCCAGATTGGAGTCCTTTTTGAAGCATTGCCACAGCTTTTCTTGTTTGTCGTCTCTCAGCAAGAATGTCTCAAAAGTGACCATCTCTAAATGAAAGTAAGCCCTGTTCCAGTCTGTCCAGTCTTGAAAAGAGGTGTCAATGTGCATCACGCAGTCGACAATGGGAAGGTCCGCCACCGTCAAAGTCAGGTCAGCCTTGAGCTTGCTGTTATCGAAAGAATAGACGTTGTGCAAAAGACGCCCGCGCCGGGCACGCAGCACATTTGTTCCCGTCTCAAAAAAATGCATGCCGCGTTGTGTCCAAAATGTGATTGTTCGCGAGCGCGTCTCTTCATCCCACTCCGGGACGCGGATTGCCCGTACCACCGTATAGATCGACGACAAATGCAAGACCAAATTTACTGCCTGCTCACCAACCATTATCGTACCAAGTGATTGCCGATGGATTGTTCCGGACAGAAGGAAAGACAGCTGCTTCGGGAGGCGACGAATAACGAAAGACCGTCATTCAGACGAGGAGAGTAACGAACGACTGACATCCAGAAGAATAACAGGCCAAGGAATCGTTCATCGGCACAAAGTCAGCAAACTGTCTGGCTTAGCAGGAAGAGCGGGAGGGCAAAGGGATTGTTCATTCGCAAACATCTCGTATGCAAATTGTCTGGCTTAGCCAGAAAAGGAGACTCGCAAAAGTCTCCTTTCAGCTTTCCTCCCAAACTTTATTGACGTGACATGCACTGCAGGTGATGGCAGTCGTCGTGATGTATGGGTATCACGTTCATATTGCAACCCATATGGGCATCACGGACGTCACTTACTTCGCCCTGGCTGAGACAAAATGCATTGATGATTGCCGCGATCCTTTGCTCGTGCTGCGGCAGGCGGCGCTTGATGAAAGCTGCGAGCTGATTTGCATAATGCGATCTCAACACCCTTACAATCGTGAAGCGATCGCACGGTGGACCGATCAGAAGGGCATTAACCAGAGGTTCGATAGCTTTTTCGCACTTCATCCAGCCGATGAGTTCTGCGGCTTGCTGTCGTGTAACGTAGTCGCCATGCTCCAGTTCTTGGATCAAGGTTGAGAAGCCGACTTCCTTTGCCAGCTTTTTTACGGCCTGCTTGGCTCTGCTCAGGGAGAAGTGTCCGCTGCCGCTTTCAATATTCTCCAGCAAACGAAGGATGACTATCTGTCGGTTGAGCTCATTTCGCATAGCGTAATCGATCGCATAATCCATGAGCGGGCTCTCCCACTGGCGAAGTTTGAGAGCGGTGGGCATTAAGCTCGGATTGCCTCCCCGCAAAAGCTTTTTCATGATCCTCAGCGCGCGATCGAATGCTTCAAGACGGAATTGCTCCGAAGGAGTCCTTTCGAAATCCGTTGGCGGCAAATAGCCGTGAGGATGTCCATCACCCGATTGGGGAGATTGATCTGATTGCTTGTGATCTTCATGAACTGTCGGTTTTTGCTCTGCATCATCTCTTTCATTGCCGACGCTAAAGTCCAATCCTGTCATCCGGAAAACCTGCATTCAGTTGTGTGGAGGGGAATATTGCAACACTAAGGCACGAACATCACATTCACATCACAGCGCTGCTTGGTGTTCCCCGGGGCGTATCGCCAGCGGGGACAACAGATCCGCCGGCGCATGGACACTGGTGAGATCTCGTGATCTAATACTTATCTTTTATCTTTACGAGCCGCGCTAGGTCCTTGAACTTGTTGAGCAAGACAGAATGTGCTCGCGCGAGCAAAAGAAATAGTCCACATCCAATACATGATCATCTCTGAATGTTTGGACTTCTTGACAATGCTTCGCTGAAGAGCAGTGCTTCTTTAGATTCAAAAAGTTCTCTCGTGTTTTCTCGTCCTCAAGGAGCAATTTAACCGGCAAAAGTCACTCGTTTCCGCTTACGTCCTTCTTTCAACGGCAGCAGACAGCCGTTTGAGCTGATGCATCTCTGATGCCCTGGGCAGCTTGGGGAGCTCGGGCAGCCTGAGGAGCGAATCGGACGACGCCAGCAGACGGCCGTCCGGCCCGATGCTCCTGAATGGGATGGCTGCCAGCACAAGCGGCAGCAAAAGAGCCTTCTATCACTGTCGCATGAAGCGACTTCGGTAAACCCCTGTGGCATCGCATAAAGCGACGCCGGTAAACCCCTCGAGCACTGTCGCATAAAGCGACGCAAAACAAACCTTTCGGCGCGGCGATATCGCACATCGCCTCAGTTCATGCCGATTCGAAATTGTGAGGAGACATATGGCACGACCTCGCGCTGTCGATCAGGGCAACGGCTACTCGGGTCGCTTCGAGCGCCGTCCTGAATTCTTGTTCAATTCCGTCGTGCGTCAGGTAATCGACGCCAATGTTCGCGAACACAAAGTGAAAGACCTCATGGTTGCCCGCGTGGAGGATGTCTTCAGCGGCAACAATGAAGCTTTCCTGGTGTTCGGCAAGCCGAACGCGGCCATGGTCGTCCCGAAGGCGGACGGCAGCGGCTATCAGAAGTTCGCGGCTTACTCCGTCTGGCGTCAGGACGCGAACATCGAAGATGTAACGCGCAACTCCGGCTCCTTCGTGCAATCGGGCATCTGGCTGCGCTTCCTCGATTTGCCCGAGCATGCCCATCAGCGGCTGCGTGATGGCATGGAGAAGTACAAGGGCCGCAAGTACCGCACGTGCGTCAACGGCAATATGCACGTTCTCCAGCATGCCGGCTTTGCCTCAGGCGACAAGCCGCTTACCAAGATCACCTGGCCGTATCAGCTGATGCGGACGCTCATCAACAACGGGCTGACATTCGAAGGCAAGCCGATTCGTTTCGAGGTGGTGCGCACCACGCGCCTGACCATGGAGGGCTATACGCGCGGCATCATTTTTGCCGAGCTGTCGACGCCCTGGCGGCACTTCAAGAAGCGGCCCCTGGGCGCCAAGGTGGCGCATGTTCTCGGCGCTCCCGTGCGCATGCTGCATCGCAACACGCCCAAGAGTACGGCGATCGCAGCCGAAGTCGCTCCGGCGCTGCCTTCGGACGTACCGTACGTCGACGATCTCAGGGTGAGAGTGACGCAAGCCTCTGCTCCGGGACAGGTTCTCCGCCAGGTATGGGGGCCGCACGCGCTTTTCGAGGCCACTGTCGAGCGCGTCAATGTCGACGATTACTTGCCCCGAGCGCTGCGTCCGTTTCCGCAAGCCAACCCGAGCCTGGTGACGCGAATTAAGAAGGCCGTTCTCTTCTCCAAGCCGGTCATCTGGCTGATGCGCCTCATGATGGGCGCGGTGAACCTGGTTGAGATCGGCGTCTTCAGTGAGAGCGATGTGTACGACATGCTGCGCACTCATTCGGATGCCTCGCCCAACATCTACAACACTGTCATCGTGCGGATGCCGCCGGCCGAGCCGGGCAGAGCTCCCGTAACACGTTTCATCATCTCGCGCATCACGGTGAAGTCCAAGCTCATTGACTGGGTGCTGTCCAAGCATGTTCTCATGTCCGGCTACCTGTGGGCGCCCAAGAGTGCCAGCGAAGAGCCGGACCGGAGCAAGCCCTTCGTCGTCTGGGCAGGGGAGTCCTGGAAAACCGCTGACGGCAAGCTGAAGGCCCGCGGCAATTCCGGCACCTACCAGCCGACCGATGCCGAGGACGATGCGATGGTGGCCTTTACGCAGGCAGTGCTTCCCCATCTGGTGGTCGAGAAGGCGCCGATGCCGGGCAAGGAGTAGCTTGCGCCGGCGAGCGAGCGGCAGGCGATGCGCAACCCATCGTCCTGCCGCGGTTCTTGTGAATGAATGCCGGCTTGACCGGTAAGGAGTGCAAAAATGGTTCAACTGCTTCTCGGCATTGCTGCCGTGCTGGCGCTGCTCCAGGCCCTCTCCCTCTTCGCCAAGACCGAGGGATTTCGCGGCTCGGGGCGCCTGTTTGGCGGCGTCTCTACGATCCTCATCGGCATCGTCCTCCTTCAGGTGACGACTTTTGTCCTGGCGAGCTGGGTGCTCGTTCTCTGCGGCATCGTCGCTGTTGGTTCGGGCGCTCGCAAGTTTGCCAGGCGCAAACTGCCTCAGTCCTGAGCGATGCGCAAACGAAGAGGCGGCGTCCACGCGTCGCGACAGCCTCTTCTTTGCTTTCAACTCAAGCAGGAAAGGCTAACTTATGCTGTTTGAAATTGACACTCTCTATGGACACGTCATTGAAGACACGCCTGACGGGCCTGTCTATCAGGACGATCGGACTTTCGTCGACGAGGACAATCCGCGTCCCTGTCTCGGCTGCAAGGCCAAGATCAGTCCGGGCAGTCACGATCCATGCATCGCCAATCTGCCTGGCGTCTACCAGGCATGCTGCGGGCATGGACGCGAGCTGACGCCTGCGAGCGGACGTCCGGCCGGATATGTCGGTCTCAGAGACGGGCGGGTCATCAATTTCGCTGGTACTGCAGGCGGTGAACGC
>DATNRC010000514.1:0-2596 GCA_036703705.1 Candidatus Obscuribacterales bacterium | reverse complement strand
GCCAACAGATTTATCGGATCCTCTTCCGGCTATTGCAAAGAGTTGACATACGTCCGTATGGTATGCTACTTTTAACGCATCTCCCCAATTGATGCCTAGCGTACCCGATGAGCGGGCTGAACGTCCGTCTGGAGGTAAAGTTATGAGTCTTGCCAATGTGTCGATTGTGGGGAATCTGGTCAGAGCTCCCGAGCTTATGCGTTTTGCTAGTGGAAAGGTAAAGACCACGCTGGTGGTGGCGGTCAATCATTTCCGCAAAGAGACAAAAGAAACAAGCGAGTCTGCCGACTTCTATCATGTAGAAGCTTGGGGGCGACTGGCAGAGCTGGCCGTGCAGCACCTTGAAAAAGGTCAGCAAATTACAGCTGCAGGGCGGCTTACTTTCGACCGCTGGACCGATCGTGCAGGAAACGCACGAGCGGTGCCTGTGGTCAGCGCTAATCAGATTGCGTTTCCTCGCCGAGCCAGGGCGACTGTAGAGGGAGGTGACGAGGCCATGCGTAAATCAAGCTCTTCATTTGGAGCTGTGAAAACGCTCAAGGTTGCTGATGAAAATCTAGAACAGGAGGTGGACGCTGAGGAGACAAATGAAGAGCTTGATGACGATGGCGAGGAAATGCAAGAGCGCGTCAAAGATGCTTTCTCAGGCAGCCCGCCAGTAAAATCACAGCGGGACGCTATTCCTGCATAGCTGGGGAAATCAATTGCCCGTACATTAGCGGGCGAGGATTTGCATCGCCGATCACACACAAAAGGCGAATCCCGGAGAAGAAGAGGGAAAGGCAATGGGGATAGCCTTTCCCTCTTGAATGACCACCCTCGGAGGGATTCGAACCCCCGACACCCGCCTTAGGACGGCGGTGTTCTATCCAGCTGAACTACGAGGGCAGGGTCCACGCGAGCTCTTTGATTCAATTAAGTCTAGCATCCTTCAACTGACTATTGGCCGGCTGTCCATTTAAGAAACTTCCATATCGAAGGGCTGACAGCGCGGGCAAAGAGAAGGGCAAGCATGGCAAGTCCTGCCAAGCCCAGTTTCATGCCAATATCGAGGCTCCGGGGCCGGTAGTTGAATTCGACTAGATGGGCGCCCGGTGTGAGGAAAATGGCGCGGCAGAAGGCATTGGCCCGGTAAACCGGAACGTCGACGGCATCGACGCTTGCTCTCCAGCCGGGATAATACTGGTCGGAGAGAACAAGACAGGACGGGCGATTGGTCTTGACGCTGATGCTTATGTGCTCGGGTGTCTCGAGAAGCGGCTCCATGTCATATTTAAGTGGCTCGCCTCTTGCCGGTCTGGGCTCGGCAAGTTCTTTGCGCCTTTCGACAAGAGGACGGAGAGTGGGGCTGAACATGGCTTTCCGAGGCGAGTCGAGAGCATCTATTGCCTCCTTCTGGCTGTTTAGAAATTGCCAGTCGTCGGCCAGATATGCCCTCGGCGCCGGAGCTCTTACGGAATAGACGCGCACGTTCATCTCCTCGCTTTCGTGGATGAGCGCAAAATGCCGATCGTCGAGTGTGCGTATAAAGACATCGCCCTGCTTGAGCTGAGTGGTCACCCACCTGGCTGCGGTGGCATGGCAAAAAGCGGCCAGCGCCTCGTCCGATAGTCCACCATTGGCGGTGCCCTGATTAAGACTGTTGATGAATGAAAAGCAGACTTCGCGATACTTCGCCACTTCTGCACCTTCATAACCGAAGCATTCGTAAACACCAAAATCCGAATTGCAATTGGGCACCAGAAGATCACGGCAATAGCGAAAGTATTTGCTTGTTCTTTCAAGGCTGTTGCCTTGGTTCACCTGTGCCGGCGCAAAGAGAGGATCGCGATAGAGGCAAAAGAGACGACCGGCGAAAGCTTTCTTCTTGCTTGCCTTATTGTCAAAAGATGGTGATTGATCCTCCTTTTCTTGCAAATAGCTGAGTACATAAGGCGCATTAGTGAGAAATTGCGCCTCCTGGGCAAAGGCAGGAAATCTAAAGGAGGCGATGAAAAGATCAACCGTAGTGATAAGGACGACGAGGATGGAAAAGGGCAACTGCTTCAATTTGTCGAGCTGCCTGAGCCAGAGAAGCACCACTATTGACAGACCGGTCACAGACGAAAGACAAATGGCTTTGCCAATCGCCGTGAGCGCCTCCGCCGTGACGGGCAATTTGGCGGAACCGCCAAGTAGCCAGTTGATCCCTAAAGCAATAAAGATGAGCCCGAGAATGAGAGTGCCCGTAGCTCCCCCGCTGATTGCTTTCAGGCATGCCGTCGACAGCCGCCTTTCGATGGCCAAATGTGCCCCCCAGGCCGCTAAAAGGGCCAGGCAGAAAATCGGCAGAATGAGCAATTTCACGGGGTAGCGGCAGACGCCGAGAAAAGGCAGCTTTCCAACAACCCAGGTGAGGATGCCGGTGTGTCTGCCCAGGCTTGCAAAGATGCCTGCAGCAAGCACCACAAGCAGTGGCAGCCGCCAGCGCGGCGTCTTGTCGAATGCCCCGGCAAGGGCCAGCACCAGCGTGCTTGCTCCGGCATAAGCAGAGGAAAGAATCGGCAAATATCCTTTCCTGTCTGCTGCCAGATCGAGAAATGGGTTGCCGAGCGCA
>DATNRC010000513.1:0-7479 GCA_036703705.1 Candidatus Obscuribacterales bacterium | reverse complement strand
GGAAAAAATGCGGCAAGTGATCGTAGGATGCCGCGAACACCTCCAAGACTTGAAGAACGTACTAAGCTACTTCTTCCTCGACTACAAGGAAATCGCCACCGATTGGGGCTCTACCTATCACAGTGAAAATAACCATGTCGTCGTCTATCTCATGCATTCGATTCCAGGCGTTTATTCCGCCATGAGTCGCCGCCAGACAGGCGCCAAGCGTTACACGTTGATCCTTTCCACCAATCCGGATATCCCGGTAAAGCTCTATTGCAATGAAAAGGACGACCGCATACGAAGTGCTTGCGATGCCGCTAGCGGCTACCGGACGAATCTTGATGAGGCATTTCTTCCAATGCAGGCGATGGTGATCCAGGGCTTTAGCCGGTTGTGCCAACGTGCGCAAGAAGGACGATATTCCCGGTACTGCAATTACACTCCCAAAGGCTGGGAACAATTCAAGAAAATCCGGGACCAGGAACGAAAACTACAACAGAGCTAGAGCTTCCGTCAAACTCATCCAACCTACTAGCATCGTTCTCCTACCTTATGGGACCAGAACGATCTCACCTCACCTTGCAAATGCCAAATGGTGCGCCAATGAAAGAAATAATCGAACATGTCTCAATGAAACAAGTCCAGACGCATTCACAGGACCTCCTTACAGCCAATAAGATGGTTCCGGCTCTCTGGTCTGGTGATGTGCCAGCAGATCCTGAAAAATTCCGACTGCACCTGGAGAACTATCTCTACGAGCCATGTGCAGCTGGACGTCGGAGTCCCGAACTTGTTTGCATCACCGACTAAACAGGACAACAGTTCAAAAGGCTTATGTCCTTTAGCGCTCCTTGACGTCACATTCGCCATTCAAGCATATCGAGGCAATTATGAAAAGATCAAGTCTGTCAATGCATAACCCGGCACATCCCGGTGAAGTATTGAAAGAGCACCTTGAGGGGCAGAGTTTGACGGACTTTGCACGGAGGATTGGTGTTTCGCGCCAGACCATCTCGGCCATAGTGAACTGTAGGGCTGGCATTACCCCCGATATGGACGTCAAACTAGAAAAGGCTCTGCAAACCTCCTCAGGCTTCTGGCTGCTGATGCAGATGAAGCACGACCTCTGGCTGGCCAAGCAGCGAGTAGCGAAGATCTATTAGCTGCAACTCGGGCGAAGTCTGCCCACATGCTGACTTCGCCGACTGCTCTGCTGGCGCCTAACCCAGCAGTTCCTTGCTGTGTCTCGATTGATGTCACCAGAACATCACGGGGCGCAACGTTCTGAATCGTTAACCTCACCTTTCCAGGAGAGACTTATGACTACGCAAACATCCGAACTTTCGATTTCCGCCGCAACCGGCGCAACCCCCCAAAAGACCTTCCGGCAGCTCATCAACGGACTGTTGGATCACATCATGTCCAGGCTCGACCTGGATACTGGCACAGAGCGCCACGAGCAGAGCTACCTCATGACCGCTAATTTACTCGACGCCGCCAGCCAGATGCTCGACGCCTACGACCGGGCCGAAGGTCACGAAATCATGCCTGCTTCTTCCATCTTCACCGTCGAATCGGGCATGTGGGATCAAACAGACACGCTGCAGAGACTGGCCACCGAAGTGGGGGTCACCTGCTCGATCCGCAACAACGGCAAGGTGACGACCGTTGATCTCACGAGCGTCGAGCGCGCCAAAGTGCGCGCCTTCATCGACGCCACAATCAATCAGTCCGTCGCCGACCTCAAGAACAACGAGACGTTCGAATCCGCATGATACCGCGTGCGGTGTCCTGCCCGGCTATCTCTGCCGTCTAAGCCGTTATTCTGGTGTTGGCAGGACTGCCGGCATCAACTTTCCAATCCCTGCTCTCAGGAGGGAGTCTGGCAGCAGGGTTTTAGCAAATGAGATCTTAAATGAACACCAAATCACGCATCGTCGTGGGAGCCATCCTGTGGTTAGTCAGCCTGGCACTTCAAGCTCCGGCTCTGCTTTCGTACGTGTCTGTGCAGCAGTCATGGACAACTCTTGCTTGCCTAGCAGGAACCATATTCGCAGCTGTTATTGCGGTGGTTGGTTGGTTTGATCGACTTGAATTCGTAGCAGAGTGCAGCGATCTTTTGGAGGAATGTCCACATGTCGGAGTTTCCTGTGTTGGCACCTATATAGTGGGCTTTCTTTGGATAGATGTCTTACTTAGTCCGATTGGAGGCATTCCCCTGCTCTGGTTGACCGGAACAATGGCCATAATTGGCGGCATGTTGATCGCTCGCGCCGTTTACGACAAGAGGCGCTCAAAACTGCGCCTCCGGGAGGAGCAAAGAGATCAGATGGAGGCATAGCGTAATCGCCACATGGTTCCGCCACAAGTCTGCCATATTCCGGAGCGAGACTGGATGGGTGAGCTCTCCGCAAAGTGAGTTGATTCCAATGCGAGTACCGGACACCACCGGCACAGAGGAGACCAGCCAACCGTCCACTAAACATGGCGAGATTACTTCGTCGGTTGCTCAAAACCTGTACAGGGAGGCCGAGCTCATTACGCTGGGCGTGGGCGGTGCCATTGCCGACACGATTGAGGACCCGCGGGACAAGCTGCCCGAGCTCGGACTCTCATTTGCCAGCGGTTCCGCTCTCAGTGTCATGAGCCGTCTTGGCGCTCGCGGCAAGTTCATTGCCGCCGGAATTGGTGTTGCAATGACAGCCAAGCTAAGTTATGACGAGATAACAGGGAAGCGCTGGAGCACGTTTGGCCGTGCCCTCACAGATACATGGCGCTCAGCTGACAACATGGAGAGAAACATCACCGCCACAAAGAACAGTATTGGCTTCTTCGTGGTTGACATGGGAGTCGGCCTTGCGGGAATGAAGCTGAGCTCTCTCGCCATGTCACGTTTCGCTCCGCCCGCGGCCCTGACAGCGGATGCCGTGCGGCGGGCTGAATTTGACCGGGGCAAAGCACTGCGAGCACTCGAGGATCGCTTCGAAAATCCGGCTCAATTCACAAAACACACCGGAGGCAAGCTTGACTTGACGAGCTACTCGAAGCCCGCCCAACCAGGCGAGCCGAGAGGAGACCTTCTGAGGGTGGACTCGACGCCAGAAGGAAACATTCTTTTGACGGCCATGGACGTTGAGGGTCACGGCGTTGCGGCCGCGAAAAAGGCAGTCGAAATTCACTCCATTATTGACAAGAATCTTTCCCGCACAAAAGGAAAGAGCGCCAGTGAAGTGCTTGCTTTGCTCGACGAGAAGATCCCGAGCGGTGACGAATTGTCAGTGACTGCGGCTATGATGATCTACAACCCGCGAACGCACAAACTGCGTACTGCCACTGCCAGCTCCGAACTCGCTTTCGCCATTCGAGCAAACGGTCGCGTCAGGCAGCTGGACGCCAAACAAGGTGGGCTGCCGCTGGGCAACAAAATGTATGCAATGCTCCCGGGAAAAGACGATGTCATCTCTCTGCGAAAAGGCGACACTGTGGTAATGGTCAGCGACGGTGTATTCGACCGCTTCGGATATGGCAACGTGAAGGAATTCATCTCCTTCCTTCGCAAGGCGGGACCCAGGCCGGAGGCGATTCGCCGAGGCATTCTCCGTAAGCCGCCGCCTCCTACCGGCGCTGACGATACGAGCTTCATCATCTTCAGAAGACCGTAGCACAGGAGCCTTGTTTCCCGCCGCCCTCTTCGGCAGCAAAACGGCACAACAACCGGATCACGGTTGCTGTTTGGTACGTTCTGAGCTGCACGCGAATAATTTCTCAGAAAACAGAGTTGCCTCTCACACGAAACAATTCTTCAATGAAGGGCATAACTGCAGCTCGCTGTAGTTTGCGAGGATAGAATCTTCGGTCGGTCAATCTTGCCGACGACGTCCTGCGTGAGCTGCCGGCTAACAGCATTAGCGGTTCACTCCTCCTCATTACAAATTTTTTTGGAATTTTGGGCGGGCGAGATATATTAATTCATATAGTGTCATACCTCGAAAATAAAAAATCTGTTGAAAACTTCGGGCCTTGCGGCTCCACCGTATGGCCACGTGACGCCGCTGCTGGAGCTGTCGCCGGTAGCGGCAGCTCCAGGCGGTTTCAAGCCTTACGAGGCCGGATTCCCCTCTGTCGAGACAATTTTCACTTGCCCGGTTTCCGGGATGGCAGCAGCCGCTTCTCTACGCAAGCGAGGTAGAGCTACCCTAGTCACCAGATACAGAGGCGTATCAATGAGGAGGAGCATAACCATAAGTGGGCTCGCCTGTCCTCGTGCCAGAGCTATGAGTCCGAACATCGTAAGGACAACAGCGACAATCCAAGCGTAGGACAGCACTGCCCTGAGGAAAGCTTTCATCGAACCTCTGCTCATTCGTCTTGTTTTGCCGTCACAAGGCTCGTTCTGGCTGGGGCCAGATTGGCGAATTGAGGAGCGCGCTTTTCCTTTTGCGCATTGTAGCTCTCAACAACCTGAGCCCTATCAAAAATGGCAGCCTGCAATGAGGCTGCGTAGTGAAGCCCGTCGGCAACTCCATGGTCGCGCAGGTAATTGAGCGCTTCCTTGCTGGCTGACACCGCCAGTGGTGCGCGCTCCGATATGCGCTTTGCCAGCGCAATTGCTGCCTCCAGCATCTCCGGCTGGCTTTTGAAGACGCTGTTCACCAGGCCAAGCTGCTGCGCTCGTCGAGCGTCGAGCTTGTCCCCCGTGAAGGCAAGCTCGCGCACTATCCCTTCCGGAATCAGCCTGGGCAACCTCTGCAGCGAGCCGAGGTCAGCCATCATCGCCAGATTGATCTCTTGGATGACAAAATAAGCGGACTCTGTGCAATAGCGAATGTCGCAAGCGGCAGCCATATCCAGCGCGGCACCAATGCAGCCTCCCTGGATTGCGGCAATTACCGGCACGCGGCATCGCTCCAGGCGATTAAACGTCTCCTGCAAGACGAGAATGAGCCTGCGCAAGCATTCGCGTTCTGCTGCCGTATCTGTGGCTATCAGGTCCTCGGTTTGAAAGACGCTCAAGTCCATGCCGGCAGAGAAGTGCTTGCCGGTTGAGGAGATTACAAGAACTCTTGCCGCGCTCATTTTCTCGACAGCGCCTACAGCCTCCGGCAGCTCAGCCCAGAACTCGGGAATCATGGAATTCAGCTTTTCCGGTCGATTGAGCTTGAGATGCGCTGTCGGGCCGTCAGTTTCAAGGGTGAAGCAAGTGTAGACCATATGAGTGCTCCTCGCATGTGTTGCCTTAAATCAGTCCAGGAAGAAATCGCGCATCAGCTCGTGCCCGGGCTCCACGGCGTATTTTTCGAAATCTTCCACACCCGCCTTCTTGAGCACGTCCACGTCGATGAAGAAGTTGCCGGTGCACTCGCCTGCCGGCTGAGTAATGATCCAGTACGCCGCATCAGCCACTATTTCCGGTGTGCGCGATGATTTGACCCCCTCCTCTCCCTTCAGCTTCTTGATTGCCGCTGTGTTGATTGCTGTCTCCGGCCAGAGCGAGTTTACCGCAACTCCTTTCTCTTTGAACTCCTCCGCCATGCCGAGCGTGCACATGCTCATACCATACTTGGACATTGTGTATGCGACGTGCGGCCCGAACCATCTCGCGCTCATGTTGAGCGGAGGCGAGAGATTGAGAATATGCGGGTTTTTCGCTTTCAGGAGATGCGGCAGCGCGTGCCGTGAGCACAAGAATGTTCCTCCGGTGTTGATTTCCTGCATCAGCCGGTAGCGCTTGATTTCCGTATCCAGTGTGCCGGTAAGGCTGATGGCAGAGGCGTTGTTGACTAAGATGTCAATGCCGCCGAATGTGGCGACGGCCTTCTCGAACGCTGCTGCCACCTGATCTTCGAATCTAATGTCGCAGGCCACAGCAAGCGCCTTCCCGCCGGCTTTTTCGATGTCCTCCGCGGCTGAGTAGATGGTGCCGGGCAATGTTTCGTGCTCGGTGATTGTCTTGGCCAGCACCACCACCATGGCACCGTCTCTTGCCGCTTTCATAGCGATGGCATGGCCTATGCCTCGCGAAGCGCCGGTTATGGCGATAACTTTGTCTTTCAGAGACATTTTCAGCTCCTCATTTCTTTGGTCATTAAACTGCCTGTGGCTCTCATTCTCAAGTTGCCTGACTCTTAGAAGCTGTGCTTTCCGGCGGCTGCCGATGCGCGTGAGTGACAAGAGGCTTAAACAACAGTCTTGAGAGCTTTCCAGGCGTGCGCACCAACGGTGCACCTCTTCCCGGAGCACTGCGGCTGATGTTCACTCTTAGCTCACTGGCGGTAGAAGCCGACCCTCTTTCGTGGCAACCTGATCAATGTGAGATCGCTACAGCAGTATCAGATAAGAGCAAGGGGTTGCAATCAACACCCTGTCATAAGAATTAACCGCGCTTGCCGGGGCCCGGCAGCTTCCGGCGCGAAAAGCATAACAGTGAGGCGCTCTCGCTCTTAAGCAGCAGAGGAGAAACTCACCACCTGAACGTAATATCGTTATCACCTTGGACATTGACTTGACGCAGTTGTTAGTGTTTTCTTGCCTCAAGCTCAAGTGGCCCACGATGGAAGGAAGCAAGTTCACACGTCACCACGAAGCCGATATGCAGTGCTCTCTCTTGTACGTCCTCACCTGATGTGATCGACTTCAACAATGGCGCGAACCTGGACGGGCTACTCAGAGTATCTTCTTTCCGGCGTACCTTTTGCCCGTGAATCCTCAGCGTAAGGTAATCTGATTGTCCGCAATTCTGCCGCCTCTTCAGGATCCTCTTCGGAATAGCGTCCCCAATAAGTAGGTCCTACCCTTTGCTCAGCTTTCCTGCGCATCTTAAAGCCGGAACCAACAACGAAAGAAAAAAGCACTGCCATGACGCCGCTCAAAAACACCGGCACGGCAAGCCAGTAAAAGAGCACAACTGTAAGTTCGGCAATTTCCAATGTGCTAGCCTGCTCCCGCATCACGCATGGTGCACAAAGGATTAATCTCGGCAGTGGCGAAACCAGGGCAATGCAGCCGGCAACTAACACATCTTCACATGGTCGGCAGGCAGTACCGCGATTTGTTTTTTTGGGCCGAAATCTCGCTCGGGCGTTACTTGGTCACAACTTCGCCAGCACGAGCGATTAGATTTCTTTTGTTGATGCTGCGCATCACTTCCTCTCCTAAAGGTGTCCTGTGGTCGTGATGTTCCAAGATTACGTTCTCCTCGAGTGGGGGTGCGAGGACCAAGAGTTCGCGGTACGCACTCTTAAGAACGGCACTTTTACGGAAACAGAAGCCGGGTGGCTAAGTGAGCTTGAGAAATTGACCGCCTCTCCACCAGAAGACTTGAGAGCGGCAAGAATTCAAACCAATCTGGCCATGCTTTACTTCTGCCATCAAAGGTACGACCTCAGTGAACTTTATTTTGAGCGCGCGCTCGCCTCATGCATTCGGGTAGCGGGAGTCAACAGTCCGCAGACGGCTGAATATCTCAACAATCTGGCTGGCCTTTACTATGCCCAG
>DATNRC010000512.1:0-6442 GCA_036703705.1 Candidatus Obscuribacterales bacterium | reverse complement strand
GTGCCGCCATAACGCCTGGTGACCGAACCATCGGCCTGAGTAAAGGGCTCGAACATTCTGGCAAGCACCTCTTCTTCGATGCCGATTCCGGTATCAGTCACGGAAAAGCACACTACAGCGGATTTGTCGTCAATCTCCTCCACTGTCGCTCGCGTGACAACCTCGCCGGAATCAGTGAATTTGATGCTGTTGGCTAAAAGATTGAGGAGCACCTGGCGAATGCGTCCCGGATCTCCCTTGAGAAATCTCGGTACATCCGGTGCAATGAAAACCGACAGCGACAGTCCTTTTTCGCGTGCTCGCCCGGCGACGAGCTCGGCCGCGCCTTCCACGACGGCCACGACATCTATGTCGGTTATCTCCAGATTGAGCTTGCCGGCCTCAATTTTGGAGTAGTCGAGAATATCGTTGACAATGTTGAGCAAAGAGTCGGCAGAGTCGTGTATGGTGGCAGCAAAGTCTCTCACGTCGCCATTGAGCTGCCTGCGCAAGAGCAAATCGCTGAGACCGACGATGGCATTGAGGGGAGTGCGAATCTCGTGACTGATATTGGCGACGAATTCTGATTTCAGACGCGACGCTTCCATGGCCTGATCGCGCGCGTGGGCAAGCTCCTGGGCAAGGCGTTTGCGTTCGGAGACATCTCGCGCCAGTACGCAGAATCTCACCTGCGCATCCACGCGAATGGGCGTAACGGATATCTCTGCCGGAAAGGCACGTTGATCGCGGTGCAGGAGATCGATTTCCAATTGTTTGCCAAAGGTGCTGTTCTCATCGGCAACACTGAAATTCCCCAGCAATTGCTCGATGAACTGACGATGGCTTGGTGCGACAAGGCTTTCTATAAGCGACTTGCCGATAATCTCCTCTTTCGTCCAACCAAAAATCGCTTCTGCTTGCTTATTCCAGGTGCAGATGTTGTTTGCAGCATCCACACCAATGAATGCCTCATAGAGATTATCGAGTGTGAGGTGGCTTTGCTCCTCACTGCGCTCGAGATTTTTCCTTGTTGTTTCAAGCTCGCCATGGATGACTTCGATGCGCCGCGCAAAGGCGACGGTGAGTGAGCAGAAAAACGAGAGCAGCAAGACGGCGAAAGCTGCTGTTCCGAGATTGGCCTCATAAAGCCCTGCCTGTTTCCCGACCACCACCAGCCATCCCAGCACTATGGTGGCTACGACTGCCTGAGCGAACAGTCTCCGGGCGATGCGTCCGCCCGCCCCTTCGCTGACCAAAATGGCGGCGATCGTTTGCTCTGGGCATCCGCATATCGCCGAGGCGCACAGGGACAGGCATGACAGGGCCACAGGTAAACCCAATGCAACATATTCAATTGCACGATAGGTGGTTGTCGTCTCATAGAGAAATGCCACCACTCCGAAAAGGGCATAAACGAGTGCCGCTATGACCATGCCCTGTCCGATTTCGAAGAGCTTTCCTCTAAACTGGAGCATTATCACACCAAGGCTGAGGATGAGGATTTCGATCGCCGCATTCGTTGCCATTATCGAATCCATCGTCGCTTGGGATAGAAGCCCGCCCGACGACCCCAGGATCATCGCGCCGAGGAGCGGGTTGATGTTCAAGACCAGCAAGGCAAGCGTGAGAAAGGCCACGATGCAGGCTGCTGCTGCATAAGAAAGAGATTCGAAACTGGTCTGCGAATCTCTTGCTTTAAGAAATGCGCTCAGTGATATCCCAAGCAGCAAAACAGCGAGTGCCGCATCCGGTGTCATAACCGCTTGCGGAGCGGCGAGCGCCGGTATATGAAAAATCCAGCTTGCCAGCACAATGCCGCCGGCTAAGATTGCCAGACCGCTCAATGTTCGCGACCACAGCTTAAAAGATGAAACAAGGACCAAGCTGGGAATCGAAGCCACCATGGAGTTCGTTGAAAGCTCTTGCATAGTTTTCCGCGCGACAGAAAACAAGAACGACCTTGTTTCTTTTTTCGCTCTCCTCTATTTGTTTAGTGTCACCAGCGCGCACCGCCCGCTGATGTGGACTGTGTGTTAGAGACGGGCCGGCGTAAATTGCGTTCCAACACCATGAGGACCACTTATGGTGCATGCATCGGGATGTCCAATTGATGGGCTTGAGCGGATGTATGTTAATGAACTTTTGTGAAAAGGCAATGGAACTTGCCCGGCTGGCAACAGTCGATTGGCTGCCTTGCACCGGCACCAGGGGCCGAGGGGGTTGTTATCGCAGTCTTCCCTGCGCCGGTTTATTGTTATCCGTCGCCTTAAGAGCATCAGTGCGACAGGGGTCCTTGCCGTCTTCATGCTTGCTGGCAATCAGCGGCAATAGATTGCCCACAATCGTGTCGGAAAGAACCCGGTGGCCTGCCGGAGACAAGTGCACCGAATAGAACAGCGCTTCATCTCTTTCGCGCATCGCTTTAACAAATGCGTCCCTGGCATCAATGAATGGTACCCTGAGCCTTGCTGCTGTGCTTTTCAGCAACTGGCTTTCCGGTGCGTTGTCATGCCCATTCACACAAGGCAGCCGCAACACCACCATTGGGCAGCGGGAGGCATCGCACTCATTTTTCATCCGAGCAATGATCGCCTCGTGAATCGGCCAGCATCGCATCAACTCTTCCTGCTCGTCGTGAGACAGGGCATGCGGAATCTCCAGGCGCGCATGCTTTCCAGGCTCGGCAAATACGCCGTATAAAGAGGCGTCGTGGTCGGCAGTGTCGAATGCCGTTTTCTTATTGGTTACAGTTGCTCCCCAGCGAATGTACCCGCGCTTCAGCCCCTCATACCAGTTTTGCGCCTGCTCGACTGCGATGCTCACTACACCCCAGATGCGGCTGTGCTCCCGAAGCCACGAAGTTGCTTTAACGCGCAATCCCGCAGGCGAGCTGGTCCAGCGTTCCTGCGCTCTGTAATCAAAGAGCAACTCCCCTTTTTCAGAAAGAGAGAATTCAGGACGGGCGGAAAAGAAACCGTCTCCTTGTTGGGGAGCCAGCTTCTTCGTTGAATCGACGGCAATAGCAGCGATTACAAGATCGGGGTGGAAACGCCAGGCCAGATTTTTCAAGCGCAGGTAAAACTGCCCGCTGTTGTATGCGGATACTCCGAAGTTGAGCACCTCGACGTTTTGTTTGAGTTCGGTGCCCAGCGCTTTCTCGATGAGCGCGCAAAAACTTTCATCCCTGGGGACTTGCAGGGATTCAACATTTGAATCTCCAAGCACGGCGATGCGAAAAGTGCCCGTTTGCTTTTTTAGGGAGCGCTCAATATCCACCATTCCGTATTTGTTGACCGCAAGGCGGGAGAATCCTTCCCTTCTCCACGTAATGTGTTTGCCTGGAATTGGCGACCATCCCAGGATGTCGTCGCGTTTCAGGTACTCCTCTTCACCGACGCCGGCGAGCGCGAAGGCTGTCTCCAAACATAACACCGTCAAAAGTACGCTCAGCAAAACTTCTGCAAAAACCCACGGAAAAGAACGCACGGCGCTCGTTTTTTTAGCCGGCGCTCTTGCGATTTCGCTCTCTTTTCTTGCTGTGGTGATCATAGATGATACCGACCCGACTTCAGCTTAGAACTGGAAGTAAATGAAGGATGAGGGTTGCACTGGCGCAAAACCAACAACAGCAAAAGCCACGGCAGCATATATGGGCAGTCGTGCCGCCCAGCCGATTAAGGACGTCGGTCTCAAGTCCGGCAGCTTGAAGGACATGAATTTGGGCAGGCTGTAGAGCAACGCATAGCAACCGTAAAGCAAAAGCGCGGCGATCACCGGAGATCGCTCAAGCATCGTGGAAAGAACTCCATGGTGTGTATTTGGTATCAGCATATTGTGCACCATGGACAGAGCTTGGGGCATGGTATCGGCCCGGAAGAGAACCCAACCTGAAAGCACCATGAAGAAGGTCGCCATAACAGACAGGAGCCGACCCAATGATGTCCCGTGAAATGCGCGCAACGCCCCTGTCTTTGCCACCAAATCATCATATTTATGATTCAGAGCCAGGAGGCAACCATGGTATGCTCCCCAGATGACGAAGTGTGTCGCCGCCCCGTGCCATAGTCCGCCCAGAAGCATCGTCAAAAGCAAATTGCGAATTTTATGCGCTCTGCCGCCGCCCAGAGGTATGTAAAGATAATCGCGCAGCCAGGTGGAGAGCGAAATGTGCCAGCGCCTCCAGAAGTCCGAAATGCTCATGGCGAGATAAGGAAAGTTGAAATTGTCGGGCAGAGAAATTCCGAGCATCAATGCGCTTCCTCTGCCCATATCCGTATACCCTGAAAAATCGAAGTAAATTTGCAGCGCAAAGCCCGTGGCTGCTATCCATGCGTCCGTTGTGCTCAGATTAACTGCCGGATGGAAGCCGGCGTTGACGATGACCGCCAGGTTGTCGGCAATGGCCACTTTCTTGAACAAGCCCTGAAGGATGAGGGCAATACCGGCTCGAAGATCATGGCTGCGCAATCTGATTGCAGATCCGTCGGCGGGATTTATCTGCTGGAGAAAGTCTTGAAATCGTTTGATCGGCCCTGCAATCTGCGAAGGGAAGAAGGCGGCAAAAAGGGCGAAGTCGACCGGGTTTCGCACAGCTCTTGTGCCTTTTGCCACGTCGACGAGGTAGTGAATGAATTCGAAGACAAAGAATGATATTCCGAGCGGCAGAATAACATCGAATGCTCGCGCGTGAAGCTGCCCGATCGGCAGATGAAGAGCGCTTGTGATGCAGTTTGTCGAATCAACAATTGTGGCGAGAAAGAAATCGATGTATTTGAAATAGACAAGGCAAGCGAGATTGGCGACAAGACCGGCAACAAGAATGACTTTGCTTTTCTGGCGAAACTTCTCAATCGCAAGACCGGTGACGTAATTGAAAAGCGTCAGCGCCGCCACCAGAATGCCGTATTTCGGTATCCAGTTCATGTAAAACAAATAGCTGGCAATGAGCAAAACCGGTTTCTTGAGCCAAAACGGGGACGCCCAATAGGCAATGAGCACCACGGGAAAGAAGATGAAGTAAGAGATGCTGTTGAATAGCACTTCCCAGAATCCTCTGGCACCTGCAATTGGCGCCTTGTAAACTGCTTTCGATAGGACAGTCCGGCGGAAGCTCAGAATCCACTTCCGGGCTCGTTGATCTGAGTTCAAGAGGACATTTTGACTGTTCAATCCATAAATGCTTGAGCGGGGGTTCAGCTTGCCGGTCTCATATGGCGACCGAAAGGTCCCAACAGTTGCGCCATTGAGGGGCTCTCGGTAGGTAAGGTCCTCAAAGTTAAGATCTGCTCAGAAACAGATATAAATTAAATCTGCCGCCGCCGTGGGAATTCTCCCGTGGTGAAGCAAAGCCTTTCTGCCTATGATTTCGATTGGCTTTGGCTACAGGTCAACTCATGACTGACAGCTCGATATCTCAAAGTGCAGAAACGACCAGGCGCTTGACGGCGCTGCAACAATCGCCCGTGACAGCCGCGCTGTTCGGCGTTAATCTGGCACTTTTTCTTTTGCTCGTTTTTTGCACCTCGGCACGTTCGATTCTCGTCCCTTCCCCGCAGGTGTTGCTTGATTGGGGAGCTAATTTCGGACCCCTCAGCCTGGGAGGCGAACCCTGGCGGATTGGCTCCAATTCCTTCATTCATGCCAGCATTTTTCACCTTGCCGTCAATTTGTATGTCTTGTTCGACCTCGGACGCGCCACTGAGAGCATGTTCGGCAGCAGAAAGATGTTCGCCATCTACATGATTTCCGGTCTTGCCGGCTCGCTCGCCAGTCTTGTCTGGAACCCGTACGTGGTGAGCGCGGGCGCATCGGGCGCCCTTTTTGGCTTGCTGGGCGCTTATGTTGCCAACGCTGCCGTCACAGGAGGCATCAAACAGCTTGCTCGACCGCAAAAGTTGATTTTGTTCGGCACCGTCGCTCTCTCCTGCGTATATGGTGCCGTGCTGCCGGGCGTGGACAACGCCGCGCACCTCGGCGGATTTGCTGCTGGAGCGGCTCTTGCCATATTTTTGGTGGGGCGTGAAAAATGCCCTGTCTGGCAGCGGCGAGACACCGCGGTTGTGCTCAGTGCCCTCTTCCTGGTCGGATATGGCATATTTTTCCAGGCTCGAAAAGAAAACGCCAAGCCGGCGTTTAAGGGTCATCTGGCTTATCAAAACGCTGTTGTCTTGTTGCGGGAAGGAAAATACAAAGAAGCGATGACCGACCTCGATAAGGCGGTCAAATTGGTTATGACTGATGCTTCCATCTATTGCGACCGGGCACGCGCGCTCAATGCCTTAGGCAGGCATGAAGAGGCGCTTGCTGACTGCGAAAGAGCAATTGCTCTCGATGCGAAGAAAGCGAGCAGTTATATGGTTAGAGCCCTGACGTACCATGCTTTGGGCAAGGACGAGCTTGCGGTTGCGGATCTGACCAAAACAATCGACCTCGACCCCAATAATGGCATGGCATACAACAACCG
>DATNRC010000511.1:0-14939 GCA_036703705.1 Candidatus Obscuribacterales bacterium | reverse complement strand
TGGCTTATACGATAGTTTCCGATGTGTGTGAAGGAGCCGGTGACTGCATTGCTGTCTGCCCCGTGGAGTGCATTCACTGGGCAGACGGAAAGACTAACGCTAAGGGTACCAAGTTTGCCTGGATAGACAGCGAAACTTGCCTTCCCTGTGGGGCTTGCTTAAGTGTATGTCCGGTTGAAGGAGCCATTCTCGATGAATGGCGCCCAGAGCTGCACTCCGTCTAATATGTGCGTCCAGGCGGAAAACCGGCTGGTGCAATCACGGATGCCGCTGTAAATTATTCGACGGCAGGACACAGCAATGGCCGACATAACCCTCCCCAGTGCATACAGCGAACTCGATGAATCGGGACAGGACGACCCGCAAGAGACGTCCTCGCTCTCCGGACTTGATCTTATGAAAGAGGGAGCTAAAGGAAAAGCGGAAGGTCAGTCCGCGTCGCGCGCACAAGAGATAATCGGCACCGCCAGCATGGACAGTGACGGTGCGATAACTCTGCATTTGCATGCCCATGAAGGTGGAATTCATGGCGAGGCGCGGTTGCGATATGGAAAGATGGACAAGCAGTATGTCGAGATCCTGAATCACCTGAAAGGTCTAAGACCCGGCGAAACTCGCCTGGTCACTCCGTTTCCTGACAGAGCAAAAAAGGCATCGACCATCGGTACTGAAACACCAGGACAAGAAACTGGCGCTCCCGACGTCACTCCACCTGCTCCAAGCACGCCTCCTCCAGCGATGGACGCAGCTGTGGCCCAGGAAGTTAAGAACGCGGTCGATCGTATGGAAGACGGCGTCAAAAAGCTTTTGCAAGACAAGAGCATAAGTGTCATCGTAACCCCCTCGATCACAACTGCGCTGCCAAAACTCGCCGGTCAGCAGCCTCGCGGCTGGCCCGCCGGGACAACTTGGGACAGTTGCGACGGCGCTTTTGATCCAGGCACCAACACAGCAGTAGTCGCTGCGCAGCACTGGGAAAAAGGAGCCTGGACACCCAACACCTCACCCGCTGGCATCACCAGACACGAAGTGGGACACGGCGTCAATTTTGCCAGAGGTTTTTCTGCCGAGCAGGCATTCCGAGCAGCTCACGGCAAAGATGAAGCGCAGATGCCGCCGGACGCAAAGAAACGGCTGGAGTATTTCATTCAGCCGGGACATGCGGGAGAAGATGAAACGTTTGCCGAGGTGTTCGCCCTGGAGCAAGGCGGTACGTCGTATCCCGGCTACCAACAAGACATCTCAACCTATTTCCCGAATGTGCGCCAGGAAGTGCGCTCGTCAATTGCCGGTTTGCCCAAGACCGCCCTGCCGGCACGGCCCACACAGCCGATTCTTCAGCCGACACCAGGACCTCTGAAACCGCCGCCTTTGCGTTTACAACCCATTCCCTTCTGATTCTCTCATCGGCATGCAACATATCTAGCGTCATGCCCCTAGACCTACACGGATGCACTCTTTTGTGTCCGCCATGAGGAGGCAACCGAGTTTGCGCCGATACTCACGTTGTATACACGAGGCCGGATTACAGTGTGAGCATTCGGTGACCCTTGTACGGAGTTAAATGCAAAATCAAATGACAAAGAATGAAAAGAAAACAGCGCAATGCAATTGGAAAATGGTCGGTCATGATACGACGACAGAACAACCCTCGCCAATCAAAGAATTGACCACGGCACTCGATCTGAGAACGTCAGAAATGGCCTCCATTGAAGGCGGAAAGTCCATTTGGAAGAATCCTGAACTCTACCTGGATGCCGCTGAGATTGGACTGGCAGTTGTTGAATAGGAGAACGCAGTCATCATGTGTCGCGCCAATTCGACTGGGGGAGGCACCAGAGATGGTGCCTCCCAAACTCCATCGATGACGGACGTTCACACAAGAGAACTTCGCTTGATTGCTGCACCAAGTCGCATTTTGCTCATCGCTACCTTCATTTGCGAGAGAGGCGGCGGCCACTTTTGAAGTTTTGCTCAATCTGTTGCCACATATTAGCGGACAACGCTTGTTGATGTGCCTGCGACGATTCCTTCGAATTGTCAGCAGGGCAGGCAAGTTCTGAAAAGTTTTCGTGCATTTGCATTTTCTCCCACTCACGCCATTTGCGAACTGACGATCTGCAGCGCAGAACAGAAAGCCCGCATTCTTTCGAATAACTTAGCGCCGCGGTGTCCAGCCAATGTGCCTGAAATGTCCACAATTTGTCCCGACACAAACTGGAGCATCAGTAATGCATCTCACGCTCTCCGGGTAACTTGGCAGCTAAACCCGTTGAATTCACTCAACAGGAGCTTCCGCCGGGCCCTCATAAAAAGTCGCGATTGATTTCCAAACCTGGGTTCTCATCTGTCCGAATAGCTGCATTGACGCATGGGCATGGTATCGCAGCATTTCACTTCGAGCGTGCTCCCAACAGCTTCGCTTCCCTGTCACGCGCATGCTTTACCAATTTCAGCACCAGTGAAAAATCACGAATTGCTGCCTCATGCTGTTCATCCACAGCGTTCATCCGCGCGCGTTGCGCAATGGCCACATAGTCATTAGGATGCGCCGCAATATGTCGATCAAGTCCCTCATAACGGCGTTGTCGAGTTTCAGGAGCCTCGTCGGAGCTGAGGGTCAAGATTGCTGCAAAACCTCCTTGTTCCGCGACTTTCGATTTGTCACATCTGATTTTTCCCAGCCGCTTCTCGTCCTCCTGCGCCAGCTCCTTCTCTCCAGCCAGCTGATGTGCTTTCGCTCGCAGCCTGAGCGACTCTTTGTCCGACGGAACCTGCCTCAATGCTTGATTCAAAGTGCTTATCGCGTCCTTGTACCTCCCCAACTCCAAATAGCACTCAGCCTTGTATCGCAGAATCGGGGAATCCGCTTTGAAGCTGAAAAAACTTGTGTTGCTGTTGAGGAATCGATCAAAATCTTTGATGGCGGCATCATATTCTCTCAAATTCATGCATGCTCTCCCGCGTGCTTCGTAGGCACGAGAGAATTCGCTATCCTTTTCAAGCACCTGGTTGAATGCATTTTTGGCTTCCATATATTTTCCGCTATGGAGCAAGGCCATTCCACGGTCGTACAATTCTGTGGCACGGCCGGCTGTCTGCTCTTCGACGTTTGAACACGACGAGCAGAAGATGCAGCACATTACAAGCGCAATGCCTGCTGCCTTCATCTTTTTCCGCGGGACAAAATAACTCAATTTTTCACATACCTTGCTGTTGTGGTGCAACCGAATGATGTTGTTGCGCTCCGTGATGTTGTGGCAACGTATTCTGCTGCTGTGTCATTCCTTGTTGTGTGCTTGCCGCACTGTAGTGCCTCTCAATAGCATCGAACTGCTGTTTCGCCCAGAGGTACAAAAGAAATCCGACAACGGCAACTCCAAGAACCAAGATGGCAAACCATGTATACTTCTGCCTTTTCGTCCACTGCTTCTGCTGCGGCAGGAACACATCTCTATGCTTATACCGAAGTTCACCCAGCGGATCATCCGGATCGCCTGCCTTCCCCCTTGTACTTGCAAGATCCCTGTGACAATGAGGGCACCACCATTGATCCTTGTTCAGCGTAGATGCGCAGTAAGGGCACATCTTGGTGGTTTGCGGCATCTTTTTACTCCTTCGGTCTCCTCAGAACTTCATGGAGTCAAGCATTGATTTAATGTAAATAGAAAGCTCATTTTAGAGAAAAATTACCACCGCCTGCCAAATTTGACAAGCGCACACACCACGAACGGGTGCGGCTTCGTTGCGACGCCACGATGGGTGAAACGCTTATGACAGAGGACTTCTCCTCCGTCGGCTTCCATTGCCAATGCGAAATTATGTCGTCGCGGACCACGGGCTTTCTGATTGCACTTCCGACAGACCCCAGCTGTCGAGCAGAGAGGAATTAAAGCTTGCATTGTTGCTGTGGGCGTGAGATGCAACCGATGAAATTGGTGTGCAGTTGAGCAATACCTGCTGCAAATTGCGAAGCGGCGCAGTTTCATTCGTCAATTCCTGTCCTGCTATCGGCTCAACAACTTTGTTCATCTTCTCCATCAGCGCAAGAGCCTCGCCCTGTGCGTGCTCGTCGTTAACGCTCGTCGGATGGTCTTCAGCCACTTCACACGGAAGCGCAGCGGATTCGGGAAGTGCAGTCTGCGAATTTTCTTCCCTCATACGAAGGTGCTCCGCTCTTTCTCCAAGGTGCAATGTTTCGGTGCCGACCTTGTCGTATGGTCTCTTGCGATCCGCGGGCGCAGCAACACTCAACAACGGCGCGCCTTTCAGAGTGTCTGTAAGCGGCGCATTCACTCCCTCTGTCGGCGGCGCCGCTTTGCCCAGCACCAGACCAGATTCCTTAGGAAGCACGCTCGCTCCCTCTGCGATCAACGTCGACGAACTCCGCTCTGCAGGTGCCGCATTCGCTCCCTCTGCAAGCGGCGCATTCACTCCCTCTGCAAGTGCCGCCTTCGCTCCCTCTGTAAGCGGCGCATTTACTCCCTCTGTGAGTCGTACGACGATATGCTCCTCTGTACTCTGATTTATCTTGGCGCCTTGCGTGGATGGCACCGCCGACTTAGAAAACGAAGGGTTCACTGGTGTAGCGGCGCAAGCTATTGCATTGCCCGCCTCAGACGCCTTGTGGCTGTTACCTGCTGCGAAGCTGTATTCCATCGCTGCGTCAATAACGGGTCGCAATTCCAAATCTGGCACAACGTTTGGAATGTCACGAGAATATGCGGGTGACGCAGGGGCGCTCTGAGAAATTACAACATCAACAGGCGGGCGTTTCGCATTCATGATCTGAGCAGCTGCCAGAGCATGAACTGGTGGCATCTCAATATCGGCTTCGTGTTGCACTGCAGATGATGGTGGAATTGGTGTGGCATGAACAACCGTCTTCTCGGAAGCGACATGAGAAACAGCAGCAATCGAGCTCTCGGCAATTGTCGGTTGGCTGCTCGGCCTCAATAGGACGGCTTCAGCGGGAGTGGGCTTAACAAGCGGAGGCGACGTGGCTTCTCGAGCGTCATTTGCCGCTTGAATATCCGCCACTAAGGGTGGTAGCGCAGATACAAACTTGGAGTCCACGCGAGGTCCTGCATCCTTGGAGTACACCGGCACATGTGATGCCGACTTTGATACCACCGGTGACACGGCACTGACTGCCTGGTCAATGTCGGCCGCTGCCAGCGCATACGATGGAGCTGGCTGGGCGCTCGGAACAACTGGTTTCACGGATGGCTGCGCAGATACTTCGGCGCGTTGAGCCGACGGCAACGGCGACGATTCCGGATTCGGACCCGCCATTAGAGGCGGTGGCGAAGACAGAGGTTGGAAATCGGTGCTCGGCGCCGATTCTCGCGAATAGACCGGAGGCAAGGATTGTTTAACAGTATGGACTGCTGGTCGCATTGTCTTTTCCATATCACTGCCGGTAAGCGCGGCAAGACCGTAAACCGGAATCGGTTGCACGACCGGCTGAACAGGCTTTGCGGCAGATTGGATTGGTTGTGCACTTTGATGCGATTGAACGCTGGCGGCCACCGATTTGTCTTCAATTGCTGGCAATGCTTCTTTGGAATAAACTGGAGTTCCCGCTGGTTTGAGAGCAGTGACGCCAGGCCCTTGGACGTTCTCCTCACCGACGCTTGGTGCCGCTGCAAGAGCATACACTGGAAGCGGTTGCACGACCGGCTGATCTGTTTGAGCAGTATGACCCGACGGAACCAGACCTGCAAGCGTTTTAGCATCGGACGCGGGCGCAGACTCGCGAGAATAGACCGGAGCCGATGGTGGTTTGAGAGCAGTGACAGCATTTTTGTCAGTGCTTTCCTCACCGATGCTTGGTGCCGCTGCAAGAGCATACACGGGAAGCGGTTGCACGACAGGCTGGACGACCGGCGGGACGACCGGCTGAGTAGCTGCTTGAGCGACTGTTTGAGTTATCGGCTGGACGACCGTTTGGCTGACGGCCTTGACAGTAGAAGCAGCAGCAATTTGCACTGGCGTCGCCTGCACCACAGGTAGAGCTGAAGGCTTCAGTGCCTCGGCATTCTGGAATGCAGCGTTCAACGCCGCACCACTAGTGGCTGCAGTGACTGGATCTGCCCATCCTTTCAAACCCGCACTGGCAGTCAGGCTGCCGAGACTGGCTGATACTTGTGCCAACCGCTGACTGTCCAATGAGGCTCTTGTGTTGAGTGGCGGATTCGTCACGCTGTCCGACTTCACGACGGCGTCTGCCGCAGGCGGCGGTACAATGGACATGCCCTTGGGATTGAACTCGGCATACATATTCCGGGTCTTATCAAACGCAAGCAGCGTGTCCGACTCCAATTTGTAAAAGTCAGTCTGATTTCCATTGGCATCGCGTGCGGTGGCAGCCAGATAGGTGCCGGTTGCAGGATCATAGGTCTCCACTCGATCGCCATTGAGCTTAAATTCCGGCACTTCTTCGCCGGACAAGCCTCGAACCGTGGCAAGCTCATGCTGTTTTGTGCGCGGATTGTAGAACGCGAGATATTCCCCCTGCACAACGACAGGATGGTTGGTGGTGCCCGGAGGAAGCGCCTCTGCCAGCACCGAAGGTGGCGATTTGGAAGGGTCCTCGTCAATTTCAGCTGTTTCGCCCGGCGCTTCGGCAAAAACGGGAACTCTGTCGGTACCAGGAGCCGGAGGCAACGGCGCAGGTCCCTGTCCGTTATCGTCCTCGGGCTTACCGTCGGGATTTCCTTCACCCTCTTTTTTGCCGCCGCCGCCACCATTGCCACCGCCGCCGCCGCCGCCACCACCACCACTCTTGCCTTTGTCTTTGGCAGCCGCTTCACCAAGTTTTTCGCCCAGTTCCATAGCCTTTTGACCGGCAGCCTTCACCAGTCCGACAAAATCAAAGGCATACTTCACCGAAGCAGTAGCGAGAAAATTGAGGGCGGTCATCATAATGATGCCTGTGTCGTCCGTTCCTTTGAAGCAGCCCATCAAAAGGATCGTAGTGTGCCAGAACAGGCTCCAGCAGCAGAGAGTAATGACCCCTTCGACCCAATTAGGAAATGCATCTCTCAGCATTTTCACGGGATACACCCAGAGGGCCGCCATGATCGGTCCGACAAAGAAGAGGTAGTACATGAACGCCATCTGGAAGGCGCAAAGAATCCCCCAGGTTATGGTGAGGGTGGCATTGGTGGTGTTCAAAACCATGCGTTTGGCAATGGTATCAGCTGGAGCTGCACCATCATCTCGATCTTTGGGAGCGAGATTGAGTCCGACGCAGGGGTCGTACAACTTGCCCCAATCCGATTCGATCGGTGAGAACCAGCCGCGCGGGTTGATGGGCGTGTCGTTGAAGGGAGGAACTTTCAGCGAGCCGTCGTTTTCAGCGGCATGACGAGGAGTGAACGCTCTTATCTCGGCGCACATGGCGTCGTAGTACATGCTTGTGCCAAAAAGACGCCTGTACTCTGACGCGATCGTAAATGATACGGAATTGGCAAAATCGATGCCGTAGTTGACGACAAGATAACTTCCAGGAATGAGGAATATGGCAATTAGAGATCTTTGTATTCCTTCGAGCGGGCTGGAAGTTGCCACCGTGGGGTTGCCGGCGGCGATGATTGCCTTGACCTGGGTCATGACGGCGCCGGGCAACAGCAACAACACTGCGATGGGCAGGAAGATCTCATTACGAATGCGATTCCACTTGTTGCCTCCGTCTGCCGTGAAGTTGCTGAGGAATTTCGACGTGAATTCAATCGCGTTGACGCCCTGATCGCGCGCCACTTCTCCTATCGCGTTAGCGCCTGATGAAGACTGTGCTTGTCCCGAAGCGCGCGCCGCTTGCGCAGTTTTCTCCGGGCGGTTGGCTACCTGAGAAAGCCATTCTCCCGTTCGCGACGCTATATTGCCCATCTGCCTGTCGGTAAGCCTTCCCGGGCCGCCGATGTTTTGCGGGCTGGGAAGCGCTCCCAGGGGGTGATTCTTATTGTCCAGCGCTTGCTGCATCTTCAGGCTGTTTGCACCGGCGACGCGCATGGCTTGCGCCGATTGCGAGCTGTTCTGATTGTTTTGCTGTTGATTGTTCTGTTGCGTGCAACCGCAGCTCACTCCAGTTTGCTGGCACAAGCACGGTCTGCCGGCCAGGGTGCACGCGCACTGATGCTGAGGAAGATTAAAAGTTGTATTTTGCGCTGAAGCCATCTGCGGCGCAAACGACGTCAGGACCAGGGCGATAAGCATGATCGTCAGACAACGAATGTTCGTCATCAAGCTATCCTTCAAATGCTCTCTGGAATGTCTCACGTTAACCGCCACTCTTAGCCGCGCTCGCACCCATCTTCTCAGCCTTCTCCATCACCTTGTCCACCATCTCTCCCGGTTTCAACTCGAAAGGAGCAAAGGGAACGTACCCCATCATTACTAAGAATGCGGTGAACATGAAGCCTTCCCAAATGCTTGTCGGATCGTACAGTCCCATCGATGCCAACCACTCGATGCGCAGAAGCATGACGACTATCAAAAGGCACCACCAGAACTTCCACAGAGTGAGCGTAACGATGGCATCCAGCCAGTTGTTGAACACGGGCTTAAACAGCCTGCCCACAGCGGACGGCCAAGCAAAGAACGCGGCGGCGATCGGTCCCATCAGGTACAGGTAACAAGTCATGACGATCTGGAATGCCATGAGCATCACCAGTCCATAGAGAAGAAACATGTCCATCATGTTCTGAACCATGTGGAATGCCTGATCGCCATACATCTCGGCCTCATTTGTTTGCGTTTTGATCGCCGCCGCCGCAATCACCAGCCCGGGTCCTGAGATATGTTTGCAAACCTCATTCGTCATGCTGTTTCCGACATCAATTGCATAACTCAGAATGAGCTGGGTCCCGGGAATGAGCATGATCGCCACCACACTTCTCAAAATTCCTGAGAACGGATGGCTTTCTTCTCCGCCATTGCCGAGGATGGAAACAGAGGTGAGCGACTTTATCTGCGTCAAGACGGCGCCGGGCAGCAAAAGAAGGAGAGCCATGGGAAGAAAGATGTTTTTGTAGGCCTTTTGCACCATACCGATACCGTCGGAAAGTGTTCTAAAAGGAACAATCGTCGGCGAGCTCGTGCCGCTCGCTTCGTTTGCTATGTTCGGCAAAGACATCTTTATCACAGCAAGAGCTTTGATCAGACCCTTGACTGTTCCTTCCGCACAAGCTTCGGAAGCTCCCTGTGCCTGGCTGTGCATCGCCGCCTGCGCGCCTGCCATCGTTGCCTCCGGCGAGCGCGAGCGGTCCATTTTGGTGGCCGCCTCGAAGTCCTCAGAAATGGCAGCACCAAGATTCGTGACCGGATTGTCCTGCAGCTGGCCGATAGGATCTTGTTTTTTCGTTTCGTCCCACGGTTTCGTTCCTGAGCCGCATTGCTCGGTCTTAGTCTGATTCGACTCCGCAGCATCCATCTGGAAAAGGTATTTGACGCCGAGAGTCTTCTCACCGGCCGGCTTGCTCATCAGTACCTTACCTTCTTTGCTGCATCCGGATTTCGGACGTCCCTGATCGTTTTGATCGTATTGCTGGGACTGCTGATTGTTTTTGTTCCAACACTTTTGCTGATCACAGAGCGAGGTCCCATTGTTGCCCTGGGCTGCAGCCGCCTGGCATGCCATCACGAAGATGAGCAGGCACAAATTGACGATCATCGTATGCTTATGCCGCACAGGAACCTCCCTTGCAACCGCCCTTGCCACCACTCTTGCCGCCGCCGCCACCGCCGCCACCACCAGCGCTCTGGCTCGCCTGAGACACGGCTTTCGATATCTGGCGCTCGACCATGTGTCCGGCGCCCTTTGCCATGCCGGCCGAGTCAAAGGCAAATTTGACTGAAACGAGAGCCAAAAGATTGAGCGCGCTCATCATCATGATTCCGGTGTCATCGAGCCCCTTCAGGCACGCCATGAGCAAAATCGTCATGTGCCAGAAAAGGCTCCAGAAGCACATGATGACCACCGACTCCACCCAGTGAGGAAAAGCTTCGCGGAGCATTTTCGTCGGCCAGGTCCAGAGCGCCGCCATGATCGGACCGGCAAAATAAAGGTAATAAAGGAAGGCCACTTGAAATGCGCAGAGGACGCCCCAGCTGATCGTGAATGTGGCGTTGATCGTATTGAGAATGAGACGTTTCATAATCGTATCGGCTGTAGCTGCGCCGTCGTCTCGATTCTTGGGAGCGAGGTTCAAACCTAGGCATGGGTCGTATAATTTGCCCCAATCAGATTCGATTTTCGAGAAGAGTCCTTTGCCAAACGGGCTTTTGTTGAAAGGAGGAACCTTGAGCGAACCATCATTTTCGGCGTAGTGCCTGGGTGTAAAGGCGCGAATTTCGGCGCACATCGCATCGATGTACATATTGCTGCCGAATTTTCGGCTGTATTCCGTGGCGATTGTGAAGGATATCGAGTTGGCAAAGTCTATGCCATAGTTGACCACCAGATACGATGCAGGAATAAGGAAGAGGGCCACCATGGCTCGTTGAATTCCCTCAAGCGAGCTTGAAGGCTCGAGGGCAGGATTGTTGGCCGCGGCTATCGCCTTCACCTGGGTAATCACCGCTCCGGGCAAGAGAAGCAAAACAGCCATCGGAACAAAAACCTGATCGCGCAATTTGTTCCACTTGCCGCCGTGGACGGTGAAGTTGCGCATAAACTTGGAGGTGAATTCAATGGCATTCACTCCCTGGTCGCGCGCTACTTCGCCGATGGCATTCGCTGCCGAGGACTCCTGGCTCTGGGCCTGCGCGGCGCCTGACTGCGCCTCATCTTTGGGCTGATTGCCGGCTTCGTCTTTCCAATTCGCCATTTTGTTGTTGGTGTTCGCCCACGACTCTTCTGTCAATTCGCCGGGGCCTGCTTCCTTGGCCGCTTCGGGCGACTCTTTCTTGCAGTTGGGGCACATCTTTTCATACTCTCTCTGCTGGTCCGCCAATGAGAGAGCCCTGCCCGGTCCAACCAGCTTCGCATGAGCCGAGGGCAGGGACCAAAAGAGCACACAGCCAAACAGCAAAGCGACATAGGCGACTTTGCTGAGCGGATAGGAGGTTTTGAAACAGCGCCGGGGTGCCTGCATCGAGAGCAGCTCCAAAAGCTCGCTAGTCTCCGTTTTGCGGGGTGGGAAACTAGTCACTTAGTAATGGCTGGAGTCGAACGTACGCTTGAGTGAGGGATCTTGTCAGTGCGTGCGTTGACCTGGATGGAGGGAGGGAAGAACCACTTTCAAATTAACTCGCGCTTATTTCAATTTTGTTGCACCGGCGGCGCTTCCGAACGTCATATTTTAAAGCGGGCGGCAAACGGGTAGGGAAAAGCTGACACGGCACACGCTCTGGCTGCATGGAATGCTCTAATAGGAAATGCGCAAATATCGGTGCAAAAAGAATTCACCCGGATTGTGCCGCAATTGAAACTGATCGTACCGATCCGCAATCGCCGCTGAAAGCTCGCTGTTTACCAGCTCATACTTTTGCGAGAGCATTCTTGCGCTCCTGTAAAGCTCTTGCGCTTCATCTATGCGACCGGCACTTTCCGCACAAATTGCCGCCAGAAAACGGGCACGCACGGCGTTGCTGTAGTAGCACAGGCGATCCTCCTTCTTCTCGTCCTGCGAAGCGCATTGATCCCAGGAGGCGGCTGAGCCCAGATATCGCGACCGGGCTTTCAGCCATTGATGATCCAATCGATAAATGTCGCCTAAATGCGCTTCCGTCAGGGCTATCGTCTGCTGCGGATTTTTCAAGGACAGGGCAGTGGACGCATACTTCTTCACTTCCTGCAAAAGCTCTATTGCATCGGCGCAATACAGCTCAGCGCGCTCAGTGAAAAATGTTCTTTCGCCTGGTGAAAGCGCTGCTCTTTGCAGGTGCCGCAAGTATGCGTCACCGCCTATGATTAAGAGCTGCACCTTGGTGTTCGCATATGATGGCAGGGACGCGCAGAGCGCGAGTCCTTGCTCCACGTATTCTCTTCCGCGCCTGAAGTGTGTCTGATAGTTTGCCGGCACATCTTCCTCTGCCAGACGAAATGCCGCTCTTGCCAGATTGCGGTAGAGCCCGACAGCATCGCCGCTGCCCTCGAGCAATTGTTGTCTGTAAAGGTTGAGCGCCGCTTCCCACATTTTGAAGGCATAGCTTGTGCTGCCGACCGACCATAACAGATTGCCGAGATCCACATTCTCTTTCACTGTGGTGAATGGATCACCCCTAAGATGAACCTGTGCCACCATTTCCAATTTGATCCGTTCGGCAAAATCTTTGCGTGCCTTGTTGCTCACAGTCTCCCATTTGGCTGCTGTCTCTGCACTCTTCGTCCGATTGTCTTCGAGGCCGGTGAGGCGCCAGTAGTCGATTGCGAATGCACCCAGAAGAACGGTGAGGACGCAGGCGAAGGAAGCAAATGCTCCAGCAGTGAAAGGGAGCCGGCGGGCCCGGATCAAGTCGGACAGCCGGCTCTTGCTCGCCATAGAATTGAAGAGCCAGGCTCTGGCGCTTGTGTTTTCCACCAGGTTGAGGTCAATCTCGATTTGCTGCGCCGAACGATAGCGGTGGTCCGGATCTTTCTGGAGGCACGTCTGGATGATGGCATCAAGACGTTTGTAAAACGCCCCGCCCCGACTGCTGCTGACGACGCTGGGCGGCGGCGAGTTGGTGTGCATATACATTGTTTCGAGGGGATTCGCTCCGGAAAATGGCGGCTGCCCGACAAGAGTCTCATAGAGGACGCACCCAAGCGAGTAGATGTCTGAGCGGACGTCGAGTTCTTTGCCGGCGCACTGCTCAGGGCTCATATAGAGGGGGCTGCCGAAAATGTCGCCGGTTTGAGTGAGATTTTGCCCTCCACCACCCATGGTGCCGTGCGCAGGCAGCAATTTTGCAATACCAAAATCGACAATCTTGGCCGATTCTTTCCGGCCCTTGTCAAATCCGAGCATGATGTTACTGGGTTTGAGATCGCGATGAATAATGCCGTTTTCATGGGCGTGTCTGAGACCGGCACAAATCTGCCGAAAGATGTTGAGAGCCCGCTCCGGCGACAGAGGGCCTCGCATTCGAATCTCCTCAGCAAGGCTTGTGCCTGTGAGGAGATCCATCACCAAAAAGACATGTCCATCATCGGTGCTGTCACAATCGAAAACACGAACAATATTGGGATGGTCCAGATTACCGGCTGCTTTTGCTTCCAGCTGAAACCGTCGCACACTCGTGGGGTCGCAAGAATAGATGGGATTGAGAACCTTCAAGGCAACGGGTTTATTCATGGACAAATGGGTAGCCTTGAAGACGACACTCATGCCGCCCGACCCAATAATGGACTCAATCAAATAGCGTAAATTTATTGTCTTGCCGATAAGGGATTGAGCATCCCATCGAACAACACGGCGCGTTCCCGAACTTTCTTCAAGCTTTACCGTATCGCGTGCGGCATCAGGGAGCTCTTGCTCGTTCGCCGACGCTTTAACCCCAACCTGCGGGTCTTCTCTACCGATGCTGTCTCGTTCGGATCTGCCGGTTGTCATCTAGTAGGCTTCCGAGTCCCTGTCTACTCTATTGAATATGCCACGCGGAAAGCTCTAGTCCTATAAAATTGGGAATATGTATGAGCCAAGGATGAGAACGCCGCCTGACCTAACGGTTAGGTTATCTTGCGTGCTTTTTGCGCTTATGGTTGTAACCCACCCTCCCGCTTATGGCAGCGCGCTGAAGCTGGACCAGGTTAGCGACTACCTGGGAAAAGTCAATGTCATCATAGCGGACAGGGGTCTCCGCTTTTCATGCACTAAATTTATTGCTTTTATCTTTTTGCCCGAGCGCCAACTGCTGCTCTTCAACCCTGAAACCAAGCGCTACATCAAGGGCACTCACAAAGACTTCATGCGTCTTGTCCGCACGCGAGAGGTCGATCCTGCGAGTCTTTCTTACCGCCGAACAAAAGAGGAGAAAATCGGCGGCATACCGGCGATCAAATACAACGTAATGAGGCGCTACGGTGACGGGCACGTTTCATTGTTCCGGGAAATCTGGACGACCCGTTCTCTAAAGATGTCGGCCGCCGCTCAGGCAATGTTGGAAGATACGATGAGCATTCCTCGCGGATTGGGCGTGCCCGTCAAAATCGTGAATAAGATTCCGCATGAGCTCCAGACATTGAATACGATCAAGGCGATGCGCTGCCGCGTCGACAAATCTACATTCGTTTCGCCCCAGGGTTATCAGCTCGTAAAAAGCGAAGTCGATCTATTTGTGGGCGCCAAAGACTCAAAAGAAATTGAGGACATGCTCAAGGACATGACGGTCGATTAGAATAGTCGCTCTAAGCGTTCCAATGTCATCAAAGTGCGCATTTCGAAACAGCAGCATGAAAATTGCTTTGCCTATGGACAGACATCTTTGGTCGCCGTTAATGTCACTTAGCAGCTACATCGGTATGAAGGAACGGTTGATATCGTCCGCTTTGCGTTGATATGCATCGGCTTCCTTATGGCGATGCAATTTGCGCAGTATTTGCGCATAGCTGGTGTATGCCGACATCAGATTGAGTTTGCTGGTCACCGGATTGGTCCCAGCCAGCTTGATGAGGCGTTTTACGTGAGTTTCTGCCGCCATCAATTGATTGGCACCAATTTCTGCCGTGATCAATTGAGGCAGCAAACCTTCCATCACTTCTTCGTACGGAAGCGATTGTCTAATTACTTGCGCTCCAACCACGCCGTCATTCTGATTACCTTTGATTTCAACAACGCGCTCGGGTACACGGTTTTGCGGGGGGGTCGGTTTGAGAACACCTGAATCAGCAAGGGAGAGGGCTTGTTGCAGCACTCTGCTTGCGTCTCGAAAACGTTCTGTGCGATTGTAATGCATGCCCAGATTAACAAGCGCATCGATGTAGGCTCGGCTCCTTTTGCCCCTGCTCTCGG
>DATNRC010000510.1:0-3761 GCA_036703705.1 Candidatus Obscuribacterales bacterium | reverse complement strand
AACATCACTTGAATTACAGGAGAGATCACATGAACCGAACAATCGGTGTTTTTGCTCTGGTGTTGGCGGTGCTGGCTGTTACCTTGAATCCAGGTCAGTGGGCGGTGCTTGTCTCTATCACGCTTATGATTGTGGCTCACGAGCTTGGGCACTACCTGACGGCGGTGAGGCTTGATTATCCGGTCGAGCGCTTCTCGATTGGTTTTGGTACGCCCAGGCTGGTTTTGGGAAGATCGTGGGGAACGGAGTTTCAGATCACGCCCTGGCTGTTTGGCGGCTATGTGAGCATCGATCCCACCCATCCCACATTTCTCGCGTTGCCGATGCGGAAACGGGCTATGATCCTTGCCGGCGGTCCGGCTATGAACTTTGCGCTGGCGCTGGTCATGCTCTTTGGCGTTGCTCTGGGTAAAGGGGCGTCCCTTGGCGCTGCGCTCGCTTGGGCTCTGAAGGTCTTGCTCTCGATGACGGGAATGTTTTTCGTCGCCCTCGCGAGCTTATTCACGGAGGTGCATAGCGTATTCGGCATCATCCATGCCGGCGGTGAAATGCTCGGTCTGGGGCTGGGCGCCTTTTTCGTCATTATGGCCAGCATCAGCGTCAGCCTTGGGGCACTCAATCTTTTGCCCGTTCCTCTCTTAGACGGCGGGCACCTCCTCTATCTGGGACTGGAGAGGCTAATCGGCAAGCCGGTTTCCTTGCCTCTCCAGGCGAGCATCGGGCGCATCTTCTTTGCCCTCTTGATTGGGCTTATGGCAGTAGGCATCTACAACGACATCTTCAACCCAATCAAGCTTTCTTGAGCGTGGACAGAATCAGGCTCGGGGCGGAAAACTCCAGCCCAGAGCCTGGCTCTTTAACGCACATGGTACGCAACTATGACACAAACACACGACGAAGCATTTGATAAAGCCTCAAATGTAGATCTCATTACTGATGCTCTCTCCAAAGCCGGCAAGAGCGCCGAGGAGATTGCCAGTGTCAGCGCCGTCGACAGGGCGCAAACCGAAGCCGACAGTTTGAGGCAGACGCGCGGCGCTCTTCAGGAGGCATTGCTCAGCGACAGCCTGCCGGTGAAGCTCTTTGCCTGTCAGGCTCAGACTTCCGCGCTCAGCGATTCGCTGGCGGCCACCGTGCTTGAGAAAAGCATAAAAATCGCAGTCGGCCATCGAGATGCGGGCTCGCTCTTTGGCAAAGACGGCAAAGTCAATCCCCGCGTGATTGCCGAGCTCGGCAACGCCGGATATTGGGGTTTGCCGGTTCCTGTCGAATGGGGTGGTTCTGGAGCCTCTAAGTTCTTCCTGGGACGGGCCATGATTCGTATGGGAGCAGAAGGGGCGGAGATCCTCGGTGGATTGTTGTCCATAGAGCGCCTCATTGGCGCAGCCGGCCCCCTCATCTTCCGGGGAAATGCCGAGCAGAAGAGCGAATTTCTCACTCAGTTGGCGCGCGGGAAGCTGCGCTCCGGTTTCGCCGGCACGGAAAGATATGTCGGCTGCAACATCACCAAAGTAAGGACCTACGGACTGGAGGATGGCGACGACATAGTCGTATACGGCGACAAGCTCTTCATCTCCAATGCCTGGTACGGGCATCTGGTAGCCCTGTTCTTAAGAGTAAACGACGAGCTGAAGGTGCTCATCACTCAACTTCCAGAGAAAGACACGGAAGAGTTTCAGATCGTCCACTATGGAATTCACGCCTTACGGCAGATTCACAACAAAGGTCTAAAATTCAACGGGCTCAGAGTGCCGAAGAAAAACCTTTTAGCAGGCGACGGGCTGGCTATCATCTTTCATGACCTGGATGACGGACGCTTTGCTGTCGCAGCTACGGCTGCTTGCCGCATGCGAAGAATTCTTGCCAGTTGCATACCCTGGGTCAATTTCCGTGTCACTTTCGGTGAGAAGCTCAGGGAGCGAGAATACATCCGCTACCTTATCGCCTTGCAGGCTGCCTATATCGCCGGTGCCGACGCCCTCATAGATTGGTCTGCTTCGCTTATCGACGCTGGCTATCAGGGTGATGTGTCGTCGATGATTGCCAAGACACGATGCACCGACTGGTTGCGCCAGTGCACGACTGAACTCGGCATGTTCACGCACGGCGGGCGTTTCGTTCTTCATGGGCACACCATAGGCGACAATCTGGCCGACGATCTGGTCAGCTGCGTCTATGAAGGTCCCAATCCGATGCTCGGAAAGGCTTGCATAAAGGCGCTGGCGAAAGCATTGGGCGAGGAGCACCTGAAACCACTGCTGGTGGAACTGGCAAGCGCGGGCGTGGAGGTGAGCAAGCTGCGTCTCAACAGCTTAAGCGGCCTTTTTAGCTCCTTGCGATATCTCTACGCTCAAAGAGCCGGCCTCAAGGAAAAGAGAAAGCCAATTCTAATAAAAGTGAAGGCCCTGGCAGGATTCCTTCTCAGCATTGCCGGCAAAAGAAAGATCGGCGCCCGGAGTATGATACCTGGATTGGACGCGCGCTTTGCGGAGCATCTCGCTTTTGCCGAGAAAGCCTGGCTGAAGTGGCGCAAAAACTTCATCGGCAGCGTGCTCGTTTACCGGGAGAAATTGGCAGATGAAGACCTGATGATGCTTGACGGCATGTACGAGCCGCTCACAAACATAGTCGCCATGCTGTCGGCAATTTGCGCGGCCAGGCAGGCCATGTGGCACAACGACGAAGCAACGGTGTCCGCGCTCAATCTGCTCTGTCTTGAGCTGAGGTGCAAACTGTCCGGCGAGAAGCGGACGTCCCGGCGCTACAAAAAGGCAGTCCACGAGACGGCGCTCTATGTGCTGGAGGGCAAATTCCGCCAGCTCGGCGGCGTGCCGAAGGCGGAAATCCTGCAGTCCTATTCAGAAGGCGTGACCGACTGAGCCCTCACTCTCGGCGCAGCCGACCATTCTTTGCTGCGCCGATATGTACTTGCGCCACCGCTCTTGTTTTGTTCGCAAGAGTCTTTAGTGGCGCTCTCTGGAAAACAAACAAGAGGAGTTACAGCTATGATCTCTTCCCCGCGAAAAGTCGTTCTTGTTGCCGTGAGCAGAACACCGATCGGCAAATTGGGCGGCAAGCTGAGAAAGCTCAGTGCCACCGCTCTCGGTGCGCACGTGCTCGCTTGCGCCATCCGAAAGGCGCGCATCATCAACCAGAGCCAGATTGACTCTATCGTTTTCGGCCACGCCGTGCAGAGCTTTTTCGAGCCCAACACGGCACGGGTGGCGGCGCAGAGAGCAGGACTGCCCGACAGCATCGAGGCATTCACCGTTCAGCATCAATGCGCCTCGGGCATGAACGCTGCCCACGCAATTTTTTCGGCCATTCGCCAGGGCTCGATTGCGCTCGGGTTGGCTGTGGGGGTGGAGTCCATGTCTCTGCCGCCGCTCATTGTGGCGGGCTCCGAGCGCTACAAAGGGCTCAACCTCTGGCTTACTCAGAGGTCGCCAAAAGCCATACGCAAGCTCTTCAAGACTTACGGGCCGCTGCCTTTCTTTGGCCTTGCTGAAAGCGGGCTTGGCCCGCGCGATCTGGCACGCGATCCGAACACTCTCAATATGATGAAGACGGCCCAGATTGTGGCCAATCTTCTTAACGTAAGCCGCGACGATGCTGACGAATTCGCGGCCCGCTCGCAGGCCAACGCCATCGCGGCGCAACAATCAGGGCGCCTTGCTCTGGAGATTGATCCTCTGGTCATTCCCGGAGTGGGGCTGGTGGAGCATGACGAGCATCCGCGCGTAACCGATAGGAAGACGCTC